>NZ_JBJLSE010000115.1:0-11604 GCF_050871845.1 Kineococcus arenarius subsp. arenarius | reverse complement strand
CAGTCACCTGTCCATCTTCGACCACGGGGGTGGGTGTCGTCACGGTCACGATCATGGTTCCGATCTCGCCCTGTCAGGAGAGGTTGCTACGAGCGGCTGGCCTCAACTCACCCTGACAGACAGGGGCGTGGCAGGCAGGACACGCGGCGGCCTGGCCGCTGTCCCGGCTGGGAGCGGGCTCATCGCTGGTGGTCTTCGCAGTCGGTGTGCTCGGCGTCATGCTCGCGCCCGCCAGCGCGGCTGAGGCGGTCAGCAGTGCTGCCGGGATCGGCGGGATGGTGCTGCTGATGGTGTTCCTGGTGCTGGCGTACCGCCGGGCCGATCAAGCTGCACGGTCGGTGCTGGCCGACACGGCGAAGCGCCGCTGACACCTGGCGGTACCGGAACGCGGGCCGTCGACGCCGACGCAGGCAGTGCCTACCGCTCGGTGAGCAGGGCAACGCCATGACATCGGCAGATCCGGGCGGTCGGCGACCTCCTGACAAGCGGGGTGACCGTGACGTCGCAGCAGCAGCGGCGGAGGCGTCAGACGGAGACGACCTCGACGAGCTCGTCCGCGCCTTTGAGGTCCGCAGCATTGCGGGTGTAAAGGCGAGCGTCGTGCGCATGGGCGGTGGCGGCGATGAGCAGGTCCATCGTGCGACCGCGCGGTTGCCGTCCCACAGCTACGACTGCGGCGGCCAGTTGCCCGTAGCTGGCGGCGACGGCTTCGTCCAGGGGTAGGGCGTCGAATCGTCGCTGGAGGATGGACAGTCGGCGCAGGCGTTCGGCGCGGACTGCCGGGTCGGCCGTCACGAGGACTCCGAAGTGCAATTCGGCCAAGGTCGCGGAGCTGATGGCCAGTTCTCCGGGTAGCGGGCCGATGTCGCGGGCGATGACGACGCTGGTGTCCATGACCGTCCTCACCGCGGTTCCCAGGGGTCGCGGATCTCGGAGTCGATGAGGTCTCGGTCCTGTTCCCAAGTCGGGTCGGCGGGTCCGGAAAACAGTTCCTCGACGTCGGTCCAGGTGCGCCAGGACCTGGCGTTGGCGGGGACGAGCCGAGCACTGGCCCGGCCGGCCACGGTGATGGTGACCTCCTCTCCCGCTTCTACGCGGCGGACGAGATCGGAGGCCTGTTGGCGCAGTTCGCGAAGACCGACGACTGTCATATGGTCAAGGTAGCACTTGTGCTACCAGGTTGCCCTGGTTCTTCTTGACGCGCACCGCGGGATGACCGCGCGTCTGTGCACGAGACCGCGCAGGCAGGCGGTACCGCTCAGAAGCTGCGGAGTGGGCGGTCGTCGTCAGCGTGGAAGTAGCGGACGTCCACCTCGGGCAGCTCGTGCGCCAGCTGCAGGCCCTGCTGGACCCACGCGGTGTGGGCCTGGGGGCTCTCCCACTCGAAGTCGGTAAGGGCCAACTGCTCGAACTGCTCATTCCACCCTCGCAACCGCTGCACGAGGGCGTCGGAGACACCCAGGTGGTGCAACGACACCGGCTCCCCGGTTCCCAGCGGCCGGTCCCACACCGGGTCGCCGACGCTGTACTCAGCCATCACCAGCAGCGCCTGCGGTCGGTAGGCCTCGCCAGTCCGGGGTGCGGGGCGGTTCGCCACCCACTGCAGCTCGAAGCCCCGGCGCCGCTTCCCCTCGATCAGGGCCAGCAGGTCGAGCAGGGCCGTGCGGTCACGAGCCAGGTCGGGCAGGGTCTCACCGGCCTCGAGGCGCTGACGCAGGAAGTCGCCTCCCACCGCCTGAGCCTGCGGCCCGAGGAGGCGGCTGATGTGGTCGTGGATGAAGTGCGTGACCTCATCGGGGACGCCGCCTGCCTCGTAGGAGTCCTCGATCAGTAGCCACGCTCGCAGAGCGTCGAGTGCCTCAGCCTGGTGCCGGCCCTCCGTTGCGGCCTGCTGCAGCTCGTCGTCGTCCATCCCGTGATCCTGGCAGCGGTCCCACGAGCCGGAGCACTCGATCATCGGCGATATGCAGGTGATCGCCATGCTCAGCGACCGCTCGCTCTTCGACACGTCCGTGAAGTCGCCAAGCGGCCATGATCGCGCCCGGAGTACGTCATGAGCGGAAGGTCGTCATGCCTTGCAAGGACGCTGGGCGGTCAGGGGTCGCCGCCTCAGAAGTGATCGTTGTGTCGCCATACCGACAGGTTGATCAAAGTTCGGGCACGCACGTCCCGGTGCCCAGGGCGGCCAGGCCGGTGAGGTCGCCGGCGGCGTAGTCGTACTGCTCGGCGGTCTGCGGGTACATCAGCTGATCGGGGTCGTCGACGTGCGCCAGTCCCAGCAGGTGGCCCAGCTCGTGCTCGAAGACGGCGCGCACCAGCTCCGGGCCGCCGGGGTGGGTGAGGGCCTCGGCGACCTGGGCGGCGTCGACCTGCACGGCGCCGGAGACGTACACCGCCACCGGTTCACCGGGTCGGCCGCTGAGGCGGTCCCACGTACTGGGCTGGGTGGTGGTGATGGTTACGGGCCCGGCTTGGGCGATGACGGCGGCGGCGATGTCGGGGACCTCGGCGGCGCTGACGTAGGTGATCAGCACCGGGGCCCACCGGTCGCCGTAGCGCTGGGGCTGGTAGGGCTCGCGCTGGGGGTCCGGGCCTTCGGTGGTGGTGCCGTCGTCGATGAAGCGCAGGCCGGTGGCGGCGCTGACGCGGGCGACGGCCTGAGTCAGCAGCTCCTGCGCACCGGCGGGGGCGGCGTCGGGGCGGGTGACGTAGTGGATGGGCCGGCAGGGGTCCCAGGCCACCGGGGTGGTGCCGTCGGTCTGGGTGTGCAGCGCCCGCCAAGCGTCGCTGCTCTGCGCCAGGGGAGCAGGCTGACCCAGGGGTGCGTCGGCGGCTTCGTGGCCGGGGGAGGGGGCCTGGGTGCCTGCAGCCGGCCCGGCGGCCAGGCCGCTGGTGTGCGCCCACGCGGTGCCCGCGGCGACAGCCAGCACCACCGCGGCCACGCCCACTCGCCCGCGCAGGCGTGCTCGCGCTCGAGCGCGCGACCAGCTGCTGCGCCGGCGCCGGTTCCTGCGGTGCCCGGTGCCACCGGCGGAGGTGTCGACGCTGTCGCCGCGCCAGGTCGGGGCCGTGCCGGGGCGGCCGGCGGCTTCGTCCATGGCCCACTGCGGGATGCGCCCGCTGCTGGAGCGGCGCACCGCCGCGCCGTGCGGGTCCTGCCCGGCCTTGGGGTCATGCCGGTTGGAGTGCTTCTCGTGCACGCTGGCTCACCGCTTTCGATCGCTGCTGCAGCGGCGCCATCACGTGCGCGGGTCTGGTGCTCAGACCCGCCAGGACAGCGCTCCCGCAGCGCATCGACCCACGGGGACGCACCTTTGATCGCTTGTCACCCGGATGGCTTCTGCGTGCTCAACAGGAGCCCTGAGAACGACGAAACCCCGGCGGCCGTGGGCCACTCCGGGGTTGCGCTGGTCATTATCCCAAGATTTCGGCTAGATGTCAAGCAGCGCTACGTATGGGGCACCCCTGCTCGGCGCCCTGTTGAGGGCCTGCCCGATGCCCCGCCGGGCGCCTCGGAAACGAGGCGTTGACCGGTCTGCGCTTCATCGACGCAAGGCGCCACGGCGAAGAGGCGTCCGTCAGGCCGTCGCTGGTGCCGGCCGTCCGTACACCAGGCGCCGCAGCAGCACCTCGGTCGGGCCCGGCCGGCCGGCGCGCTCGAGCAGCACCGCGACGAGCGCGGTGCAGGCGTAGGTCGCCACGCCCACGAGCGCGACGAGGGCGGTGCCCGCCCCCGCACCCAGCCCGGCGCCCCACGGCGCCAGCAGCGGGACCATGACGATCGACTGCAGCAGGTAGCAGGTCAACGAGCGCTGCCCCACGGCTCTCGCGACCCGCCAGGCTCCGCTCGCCACCCAGCGCCCGCCCCCGCGCGCGGCCCCCTGCTCGCGCACCCCGACCAGCCACGCGACGAGCGCGGCGAAGGCGATCCCGCCGGCCAGACCCGTGCCGGCGTGCAGGATCCCCAGGACGTAGCCGCCGGCCACACCCACGGGCAGCGCCTGCACCGAGGCCAGCACGAGCGGCACCGCCCCCGGCAGGCTGAGAGCGAAACCGCCCAGCGCCAGGCGCCGCAGCAGCGGCAGGTGCTCGGCAGGGCGCTCGAAGACCCGGCGGCGCGCGAGCAGGACGCCGATCACCGCGGGACTCAGGAAGACCAGCACGACCAGTGGCGCGGTCGCGACGTAGGAGACAGCGATGGCCGCTCGCGCCGCCAGCGCACCCGTGAAGCTGTCCGTGTCGAAGGACAGCGGCACGGGCGGGCCGCTCAGGGCGCCGGGCATGCCGTCGACACCGTTGAAGGCCAGGTAGGGCAACAGCGCCAGCGCGCCGGCCACGACGAGCGTGCGCTCCCGGGCCCGCAGCAGCGGCACCACGGCCAGCCCGAGCAAGCCGTAGACGAGCAGGATGTCGCTCTCGAAGAGCAGGACCAGGTGGGCGAGCCCGAAGGCGCCCAGCCACAGCGTGCGGCGCAGCAGCAGCCAGCGGGTGCGCGCCCAGGGTGCCCCGCGCTGCTCCTGGCGGCGCGCGGTGACGGTGAGCCCGTACGTCAGGAGCAGCGTGAACATCGGGAAGGCGCGGTTGTCGACGAACAGCCCGACGACGACGTCGACCGCCCGGTCCGCGTCCGTGCCGTCGATGGGGCGGAAGGAGGGGCCCAGCTCTCGCCCGCTGATGTGCGAGACGCTGTTGGCCAGCGCGATGCCGAGCAGTGCGAGCCCACGGGCGACGTCGGGCGCCGCTGAGCGCTCGGTCCGGCTCATCGGCGCGCTCCGGCCGACGGCGGTGCGATTCGTGCTCACCGTGGGAGCGTCCCACCGAGTCGTTCCCGGCGGGGCCGTCCGCTCCCGGTCGACCCTGGTACTGGAACGGCTGTGCCGGTACCGGCCGTCTTCGAGGCGGTGACCGCTTCGCGCCAGCGGCGTGCTCGGGCGCCCGGTCATCACGCCTGGGGTCCTGGCGCGAGCTGCCGCTGCCGCTCCCGCGTGGTGCGGTTGCTGTTGGCGGCGGGGAGCCGACGCGCCCCCATCGCACTTTCCCTACGGGCAAGACTTGCCTGTCAGGCAAGCAAGGGTTACTTTCTTCTCAGGAAAGCACGCGACCCCCCGAGAGGACGACAGCGATGGATGCTCGTGAAGCCGAAGCGACCTTGGCCCTGGCGGCCGAACGACGCCGGCAGGCCGTCGCCGAAGGCACCACCGCCTGGAGCGGCAAGGCCACCTGGAGCATCTGCTCCAGCGCCCTGGCCCTGGGCGTCTTGATCGACGCCGACATGATCTGGCTGTGGGTGCTGCTGGTGCTCATGGGCGTCGGGGTCGCCTGGAACCGCGGCGTGCGCCTGAGGGGCTACCCCGCCTCGCGCGGCTGGACGGCCGCCTTGTGGGGCACCTACGCCCTGGCGGCACTGGCCTACGTCCTGGGCCAGGGCGTCAGCCGGGCCTTGGAGGTGCCGATCCCGGCGACCGCGGGCATGGCGCTGGCCTGCCTGGTGATCGCCTTCGTCTCGCGCCCGGTGCAGGCGCGCTACGCCGCGAGCCGTCGCCGGTGAGCGGCGTGCAGCAAGACGGTGCCCCCCACGCCACGAACGCCGCTCCAGCCGCCGGTGCTGCTGCAGCGGTGGGCATCGATGAGTTCTTGCACACTCCCGCACGGTTGAACATCTGCTCGCTGCTGGCCCCGGCGCAGTGGGTCACCTTCACCTTCCTGCGCGAGAGCATCGGGACCAGCGACTCGGCGCTGTCCAAGCAGGTCACGGCCCTGGAGCAGGCCGGCTACGTCGAGGTCCGCAAGGAGCGCGCCGTGCGGCGCCAGACCTCCATCCGCCTGACCGAGCAGGGACGCGCCCGGTTCGAGGACTACCTCGCCAGCCTCGAGCAACTGGTGGCCCGAGCCCGCGGAACCGCGTGAGCTGTACGACCTCCCGCTCGGCCAGCTCGGAACCGACCGGTTGCGAGACGAGCGCCGCGGGCCTTGCGCGGCGGGTTCGGCGTGCTGCCGGGTTCGAGCCCGACACCCGCTTGGCCGCTCCTGCCGCACCGATCAGGTGCCGACGTTCACCGCATGAGTGCAGGACGCGCGGAGGCGCTGCCGACGCACGCTGGAGCCGTTGCCCGCGGCTCGCAGGTGCCGGCGGAGGCCCGCGGACCGCAGGTCCCGGAGCAGCCCGCGCCTCCTCGAACGGCTGCGGTGGCTCTCACGTCGGAGGAGGGCGGGCGCATCGGCACGGGGTTGCTGGTCGGCTGCAGCGTCGCCGCCGCTGTCACCGCTGTCGTGCTCGCGCTGGTCGCCCACGCCACCCCGGCGGGACGCTCCGGAACCTGGGTGGCTACCCCGCAGGTGGTGGAACTGACGCTGGCGGTGGTGGCTCTGGTGCTCGCCGCCCGCACCACGGGGCGCCGGGCGCGGTGGGTGGGTGCTGAGCTGACGGTGTGGCGCTGCGTCACCCGAGCGCTGGGTGTGCTGATCGGTGGGGTCAGCGCCGCGGCAGTGGTGAGCGTCACCGGTCTCGGCGTCGGTGCCCACGGCCCCGCCGGGGCTGCGCCGAGCCCGGTGAGCGTCCTGCTGACCGTTGCGGTGATCGGTGCCTGTCCGTTGCTGTACCAGGGGCTGGTGCACTGGAACCGGTACCGATCCACGACCGCCGGGCCCGGTGACTGGCTCAACGGCGTCGGCGCGGTGCTGATCCTGACTGCCGTGGGAACCACGGGCATCACGTGGCTGCGCGGTCCGGGCAGCTCCTGGCCGTGGTGGTGGCTGCAGTTGTGGGTGCTGGCCGCGGCGTGCCTGCTGATGCTGCTGGGCACCGCGGTCACCGTCGCCTTCATCGGAGGCCTGCGCACGGACGCACGCATCTGGATGACCACGGCGGCGGTGAGCCTGCTCGCCGCGCAGCAGGTCCTGCAGGGCGCCCGGTTCAGCCGGGAGGGTTTCGACGCCGGCGGCGCCGCTGCGTGCTGGGCCGTGGCCGGTGCCCTGCTCGCGACCAGCGCCGCCCCCGCGCCCAGCTCGAGCACGGCGCGAGCGGTGACCACGCGCGCCCACGCGAGCGGTTCGCTGGTCGTGCTGGCCGCCGGGGTCGGGGTGCTCGCCGTGGCCGCGATCCTGCGTCGGCACCCGCCGGTGGCCGCCGTGGTGTGCGTCGTCGTCGCGCTGGCGCTGGTGAGCTTGCGCTCGGTGCACCTGATCCGCTCCCTGGACCAGCTGGCTCGCACCCGTCTGGAGTCGTTGACCGATCCGTTGACCGGTCTGGCCAACCGCCGGGCCCTGCAGGAGCTGCTGGCCGAGCTGGACGCCGACGGCGCGGCGGCCACGCTGGCGGTCATCGACCTGGACGGGTTCAAGGCGGTCAACGACCGCTTCGGGCACGCGGTGGGCGATGAGCTCTTGCGCCACGTCGCCACCCGCCTGCAGGTCGAGGTCAGCCAGCACGGCACCGCGGTGCGCCTGGGCGGCGACGAGTTCGCGTACCTGCTGCCCGGGGAGCGCACCGCGGACGCGCTGGCAGTGGCCGAGGCGCTGCAGGCCGCTGTCGGTGAGCCGGTGGACGTCGACGGTCACCGGCTGCTCGTCGCGTGCAGCATCGGCATCGCGACACGGGCACGTCCACGCACCGCCGCCCGGGCGGGGGCGCGCGAGCAGGCGGGTGCTCGCGCCCCCGACGACTCCGTGCAGTCCGTGCAGTCCGTGCAGGCGGCGCCGGCGGTGGAGGACGTGCCGGAGGACAGCGAGCGGTTGCTGCGCAACGCCGACATGGCGATGTACGCCGCCAAGACCGCCGGTGGCGGTACCCGCCTGCACGATCGTGCGGCCGCGCGCGAGCACCGTGAGCAGGCCCGGCTCGTGGAGGAGCTGAAGGTCCTGCTGAGCGCCCCCGACGCCGCCGGCGACGTGGCCGGCGGGGAGCTCGTCGTGCACTACCAGCCGCAGCTGGACCTGCGCACGGACGAGGTAGTGGGCGCGGAGGCCCTGGTGCGTTGGCGCCACCCCCGCCTGGGCCTGGTGGGACCGCAGACCTTCGTCGACCTGGTCGAGCGGCACGACCTGATGACCACCTTGACCACCGAGGTCGTGCGGATCGCCGTGCAGCAGACGGCCGCCTGGCGCGAGCAGGGACTGCCCCTGCGGGTCGCGGTCAACGTCTCCGCCAGCTGCTTCACCGACCCCACGCTGCTGTGCCTGGTGCTGAACACCCTGCGCGAGCACCGCGTGCGGCCGAACGCCCTGGTGCTGGAGATCACCGAGACGACCCTGATGTCCAACCCCGCGCACGCCGCGACGCTGACCCGGGAACTGGCCGCGCACGGGGTCGGCATCAGCATCGACGACTACGGCACCGGGTACTCCTCCCTGGCCTACCTCGACGACCTGCCCGCAGCGGAGCTGAAGGTGGACCGCTCCTTCACCTCCCGCCTGCTGCACAACCCGCGCACGCGAGCGATCGTCGCCGGCACCGTGGCCCTGGCGCACGAACTGGGGCTGCGGCTGGTCGTCGAAGGAGTCGAGGACGAGGACACGCTGCAGCTGGTGCGGCGCTTGGGCGCCGACGAGGTCCAGGGCTTCGTGCACAGCCGTCCGTTGTCGGCCGACGCCTTCGCCGCCTGGTGCCTGAGTCGCAACGCAGCTGCCGGCGCCCCTGGCACCGCCACGCGCCTGCCCGCACGGTGAACGTCGGCCGCGCCGATGTGATCTGCCCGCCCCCTCGGTACCGACCATCCGAGTCGCTGGCCGAGGTACTGCACTGACTGCCCGAGCCCGCAACGGCCGGCGGACGGTGAGCGTGTTCCCTCGTGATCGGGCGGTCAGGGGTTCAAGTCCCCTTGCCGGCTCACGGTCCGACCTGCGGTCCTGCTCTCCGGGGGCCGAGCTGCGGCCCGGACCGCTCAACCCACCCGGACCGCACCGAGCACGTGACCGTCGGCGTCCAGCGCCTCCACCCGCAGCCCCGCGGGCTCACCGGCGTCGGGCACCGGGACGGCCGTCTCGAACCCCGAACGCGGTGCGCTGCCCAACACCGTCCCACCGGCGGCGTCGACCACCTGCCAGGTCGCCACGCGGGTGGCGCCGTTCCAGCTGGCCAGCACCCCCTGGCCGTCCTCGGAGCGCACCGCCGACGGATCCGTCGTGGGCTGCCCGTCCCACACCACGGAGAACGCCCGGTAGGAACTGACCCGGGTGTCGGAGGGGAACGTCGCGTCGAGGAGCAGCGCGCCGTCCGGGTCGAAGGCGGAGTAGCGCAACAGGTTGCCCCACCCGACGAAGAACCTGCCGTCGGGCAGCTCCTGTGCACTGCCCTGGCTCTCGGCGAACAACCCGTCGGGGTGGGTGATCTCCCGGGCGAGCGTGACCGTGCGTGCGACCTCGTCGACGTCGAGGGACAGCACGCGGGAACTCTCGCGGAGCAGCTCCCCCTCCGCGCTGCCGTTGTCGAACATCGTCAGCGTGCCGTCCGGTGCCCGCCGGACGTCGTGCTGCCGGATGAACACCGCTTCCGGCGCCACCTCGAAGTCGCTCGCGCGGCCCCCCAGGCGCCAGCGGACGCCGCCGGTGACGCGGTCGAGGGAGTAGACGGTGGAGGTGTGGCGTGCGGAGACCAGGAGGTTCCCGTCGTCGTCCACGTCCACGGAGTTGACGTGGACGTAGTCGTAGCGCTCGTCCTCCACCGGCAGGTAGGACTCGTCGAGGGACACCTCACCGACGCTGTGCCACTCGAAGAGCACCGCCCCGGTGTCCACGTCGACCTCCTGCACGACGCAGTCGACGACCGAGGCGCGGCGGGCGCCACCCCGGTCCGACAGGTCCATCCGCACGGGTTCGTAGGCGACCAGCAGCGCCGTGCCCGCGTCGGTCAGGACGAACTCGTGGGCGTCGGCGTCGTACCCGTTGCCCATGCCGAAACGGGCGACCTCCCGGTAGGCGGTGTCCACGGCGACGAGTTCCCCGTAGCCGTACCCGGTGGCCTGCACGCCCTCCCACCACGTGAGCACCGGTCGCCCGTCGAGCTGCTGGAGACGGACGTCGCGGGCGTCGGCGCCGGTGAGCGGGTGGAACCACACCGGCTGCCCGGCGGCGTCGAGGAGCAGGGGCCCCTTCTGCCCGTACCCGTTCTTCACGCCCAGCGCGACGAGCCCGTCGACGGCCCGGGGGAGCGAGGTGTGCACCTCGACGAGCGGGGGCCGCAGGTCGGGAGCGGAGGCGAACCGGTGGAAACCTTCCGCCTCGGGGTCGACCGGTGGTGCCTCGAGCTCGGGCCGGTCGGCCAGTTCGGCGATCGTGAACGAGTAGCGGCGTCCGCCCGCACCACGCACGTCGTGCTCGGTGGTGACGGTGACGGTCTCACCCTCCTCGAACTCCGCCGACGGGACGAAGCTGGCCCCCGTCCGTCGGAGTGGGCGAGCAACCGGCCCTCGTGGCGCCCGGACCGCTCGCCGTCGACGACGACCTCACCGAGGGTGTCGGCGGGCAGCCCGCGCAGGCTGATCTGCGTCTGCGGCCGGGCCGTGGGCGTGCCGGGCTTCGGGAACGCCGAGAGGACACCGCTGTCCCGCTCGACGGGTCCGGCGAGCGGGGGCTCGGCGGGGGCGGCGGGACCGATGTGGGGCCAGACGGCCCACGCGCCGGCCCTGAGGGCGCCGGCTGCGGCGACGGTCAGCACGCGGCGTCGGGTGGTCCACCGGCCGCGGTCGTCGCCGGTCGCGCCGGGGGCCTCGCTGGTCGGTCGGTCGGGCTCGTTCACCCGAACATCCTGCCGATGGCCCCGGGGTGGGTCGCCACCGACCCGCTCCCGGTTCTGACCTCGCCCTGTCCGGCCGGTTCGTCGCGGGCTGCCGACCCCGCGTCACCCTGACGGACAGGTGGAGCACTCCTGCCGGCTCATCGGGCTCTGGTCGGTGGCGACGGGTGGCGCCTCTCCCGGGCGGGTGCCGCCGGATCTCGAGTTGCGGGGTGCTGCGGTGCCTGGCTTGATGGTTGAGCGCTTGACGCCGTGAAGCACGAGATCGTCGGCACACCGCCGACCGTCCCGGTCGAGAGCGCCCCACCCGCCGCAACGACCTGGGAGTCGACATGACCATCAGCGGCATCATCACCGCCGTCATCATCGGCGCGATCATCGGCGCCCTCGCCCGGCTCGTGCTGCCCGGTCGGCAGAACATCTCGATCCTGCTGACCGTCGTCGTCGGCATCATCGCCGCGATCATCGGCACGCTCATCGCCCAGGCGGTGGGCGTGGCGACCACGCCCGGCTTCGACTGGATCGAACTGATCCTGCAGGTCGCCGTCGCCGCTGTCGGCGTCACGATCGCCGGCTCGCTGTCCGGCCGCCGACGCTGAGCGCGCAGCCTTCAACGCAACTCGGCTGCGACCGCGGGGAACGCGCACAGGCGTCCCACCGAGCAGTCCCACCCGAACGACAGGAGATCGACATGACCGTGAACACCTTCGACGCGCAGACCCTCTACGGCACCACCGTCTACGGCAACGACGGCGACAAGATCGGCAAGGTCGACGAGGTCTACCTGGACAACGCGACGAACCAGCCCGAGTGGGTCTCCGTGAAGACCGGCCTGTTCGGCTCGAACGTCTCCCTGATCCCGCTGTCCCAGGCCA
>NZ_JBJLSE010000114.1:0-11623 GCF_050871845.1 Kineococcus arenarius subsp. arenarius | reverse complement strand
CTGGGTGATCAACAGCCTGAGCTTGGCAGTCAGGTGGTCACCGCCGCACTCACCTGCCCTGTGCGCCCGCTTCGCAACGTGTCGGAGGCGCTGATCGCGGAGCGGGCCGCACGCACGGTCATCCCGCTGGCCGGGACGTCACCGACCGCCCTGATCTGTCGAGGAGCGGGCGGTCTAGACGCACCCCGGTGTCACACCACACACGCGTTCACGCCGACCACCACAGCCGTTGAGCCCACCAGCACGCTGCACGAGCGGCGAGTCAGCGCCGATCGATCGTGGCCTCGGTCCGCGCACCGTCGTCGGTGCGCGTGGACGTCCAGGTACAGATCCACTCCACACCGTCAGATGCGCCCGTCACCTCGAAGGCGTCACCCGCCTCCACCGACACCTCGCGCACCTGCACGTCGTCTCCAGCGCTGGACAAGTCGTACTGCCGCACCGCCATGTCCTGGCAGGTGTCGAGTGCGACATCGCGGGGGTTAGGCACGTCGGAGCCGCTGCACGCTGCGAGACCGACCACCAGGACCACACCAGCAAGGGCTCCGCAACGCCTCACAGCTCCCCTCCATCGGCTCCCCCGTCCCAGCAGGCTGTCCTCGCGCTGCAGCGGATCGGCCGACTCAGGCCGCGCCACTTCGCCCGTCATGCTCACAAGCTTCCATGATCCGTCCTGTTCGTCACCTTGCGCGACATCCGCTCATCCCTCTGTCGTGGACGTCGACGACCTCGCGGTCTTGTCGAGGTGCGCGACGTGCCGACGTCACCCGTGGCGCACTGCTTCGCCGACCCTGAGCGGTCGGATCCGCAGGGCTGAGCGGGTGGCGTCGAAGGCCACCTGGGCCACCGCCCGCCACTGGTGAGCAGCCAGCTCCACCCACAGCGAGTCGCGGTTGACGTCGGTCCGGTTGCCCTTGGCGTAGACGAGCCACACCACCTCGATGCCCGCGAGGGCTAGCAGGTGCTCCTCCAGCGCCTCGCGCAGGCCGGCACGGTCGGCGATGGCGACGAGTGCAGCGTCGGCCTGCGACGGGTCGGCGCAGTACCCGCCGCCGGGATCTCTCAGCACGTCGCGCAGGTCTTCGGCACCTGGCCATACCCACACCCGGGCGCCGGGGTCGATGCGCAGCTTGCGGTGCAGCGCAGCGGTCGGCGCGGGCGCGACGCCGGTCACCGCGCGCCCGAGGTCGCTTCGAGGGTGCGCACCACCGTGCGCAGCAGCACCCGCCCGGTCTTGCGCCAGCCCAGGTCGAGGAAGAACCGCGCGAACTGCGCCTTGCCCCCGTGGAAACCCTCCTGCAGGAAGTCGAAGCGGCACGACCTCGGGCCGAGCTCGGTGACGGTGAAGGTCACCACGGTGTCGATCGGTCCGCCGCGCCAGGACCAGCGCATGCGGTGCGGGGCGTCGATCTCCAGGACCTGCAGGTGCACGGTGCCGTCGAAGAACGGCGCTGGATCGGTGGTCATGGTGAATCGGTGACCGACCCGCGGCTCGAAGTCGTTGGGCATCAGCCAGGTGGCGAGCAGGTCCTTCTCGGTCAGGGCGCGCCACAGCGTGCTCGCCGGGACGTCGAAGTCGACGCTCTTGCGGATCTGGCTCATCGTGGTTCCTCTCCCTGGAGGTCGTCGAGGACGTGCCGGAGCTTGTCGATGCGCTCGTCCCAGAACGCGTCGAGGTGGTCGATCCACGCGCTGACCTGCTGCAGCGGTGCCTTCTCGAGGTGGTAAAGCCGTTCGCGGCCGCGCGCTCGGCCGCTGACGACACCCGCGGCCCGCAGGTGCGCCAAGTGCTCGGAGACCGTCGACTGCGAAGCCGCCAGCTCGCTGACCAGTTCACCGACGGCCTTGTCGCCGGTGGCCAGCAGCTGCACGATCTGGCGGCGCCGCGGGTGCCCGATGGCGGTGAAGACGTCGAGGGTCGCTGGAGGCCGGGCCACGAAGAAGATCGTATCGGTTTTCACCGATAGGTCAACGGTTCAGGAACGCGTCCCCGAGGCAGCACCAGGTCCTTGGCTCTGGCCAGCGGCGCGCCGCACGCACATGACGCGCTGCGCGCGAGGTCGCGGTCACGTGGTCGTGACAGCCGTCCCCAGCAGGCGCAGCCGGCTGCGCATCCGTTCGTGATCGAGGTCGTCGGTGTCCACCACGTCCTCCAGGGGACCGACCGCCTCCACGAGCAGTCGCACGTCGGCGTCGCACAGCACGTCGACCAGCCCCGCGAAGCGGCGGCGGGCACCGGCTGAGGCGCTGGACAGGCGCGGCACCCCGACCAGTTCGACGGTCGCGTACCGCTCAGCCAGTTCCAGCACGTCGCTGACCGCGGTGCGTCCCTCGCACAGCGCCGCGAAACTCACCCGTACCCGCTCAGCGGTGACGGCTCGCACCGCGAGAGGACGTCCCGCGAGGTGCACCACCGCCGGCACGTCCTGAGCTGTGCCCCCCGTGGCCGCCGTGCCCGGCTCGACGGGCGTGGTGACGCGCCACGCCCCGCCGGACCAGCCGGGACGAGCACCGCCGTGCCCGTGGGAGCGGTGGTCGAGGTCCCCGGCCAGCTCCACGACGTCGCAGCTCTCCTCGAGCGCGGCGATCAGGGACAGGACGAGGTGGTGGAAGCGCGGATCGGGCAGCAGGGCGTGCGGTGGGTGGTTCGATGTCGCGACCAGGGCCGCCCGGTGCGCCGGCAGGGCCCGCACCAACCGGGCCAGCAGCATCGCATCGCCGGGGTCGTGGGCGTGGAACTCGTCCACGTACAGCAGGTCCACCCCGTCCAGCAACCGGCTCACCGCGCGCTGCACCGCTCCGGGGGTTTCGACGTCGCGGGCCACGTGAGCGTGCAACTGCCGAGCCGCGTCGTAGGCGTGCAGGCGCAGAACTCCTGCGGCAGGGAGCTGGTGCAGCAGGGCCTCGGTCAGCCACGTCTTGCCCCGCCCGACCGCACCGTGCAGGTACACCCCCTGTACAGGCCCGGTCCGTCGCCGCAGCACGCCTCGGTGCCCTCGTGCCTGCTGGTGCAGGACGTCGGCGCCCAGCTTGGCCAGCCGCTCGGCCACGATCCGCTGGGCGGGTTCGAGACGGGAACCGACGGCGGACGCGGCGGTGTCGAAACCGCGCCTGAGGTCGTCCACCCGCTCTTGTCGCACTCCGTCCTCCCCGCCCCAGGATGCCGGGGGCTGCAGCGTCGGACCACGTCACGTCGATCACAGCGGGGGTCGTTCTCCACGCCGCGGCACCGTAGCCTCAGGCCGGTGGTGAGAGCTGCCGGACGGAGCACGCTGCACGCTCCACCACCTCACGTCCTCTCCGACGCGCTGGCCCACTGCGTGGGGAGTGCGCGATCGTGAGGAGCCACCGGCGCTCTCACACGTCGACGAGCGGCCGGGTGGTTCAGACGTCCAGGACGCCGTCGCGGGCCCGGTCAGCCGGTGGCGGGTTTCCCGTCTCCAGGTCCTCCATCAACCCGATCTCGGCGTCCTCCGGGTGCGCGATGGCCCCCAGCTCGTCGAAGAGGGGCACCCGCCGGCGCAACCGCAACCCCGGGTAGGGCGCGAAGTCGAAGGTGCACTCCAGGTGCGTGTGCGGCCACTGACCCACCAGGCGCACCCGGCTGCCGCTCATGCCCTGCGCCAGCGGGCGCACACCGTCCTCGCCGTGCCAGAAGGTGTCCAACCCGCCCCAGTCGGCCAGGACCTGACGGGCGTAGGAGTCCGCGTCCAACGGCTCCGGGCGCAGCGGCCAGCAGAACGCGCTGATGTCCACCTCGTGCGGGGACAGCCACACCCGCACCTGCTCACCGCCCGGCTCACCGGCTGTTCCACCGCGCGGGTTCAGCGCCAGCACGTGCGGGCCCGTGCGGTGCGCAGGTGCCCCTTCGAGCTCGGCGTCGCAGTGGGCCAGCACGACCAGGTGCTGCCCGGCCGACGCCACCGCCTGCACGCCCCGCACGGCCAGCTCGATGGTGCACACCGGTCGCGCGCCCTGCTCGTACGCGTGATCGGGGTCGAAAGCGGTGGCGAGCGTGCACCCCGCTCGCCGAGCAGCGCGGTGAACGCCCACGCCGCCGGCGTCCTCCTCGGCGCCCGCGTCGCCGGGGGCGGGTTCTCGCCAGCCCAGCCGCCACAGGTGCCCGGCGGCAGCGACGTCCTGCCCGCGCGGCTCGTACGGGTAGCCGTGCCAGGTGCCGTCGCCCTCCACCGGTCGCACCGGCGCGTCCGGCGCCTGACGCTGCCCCGAGGCCGCCTGCACCTGATTCGGCAGGTTGCCCTCCAGCGGCAGCGGCACCCACCGGTTGGACCAGGACACCTCGTAGGTGCCCACCCCCAGGTGACGCAGCGAGAACGGTGCGACGTCCAGCTGCACCCACACCGCCTGCTCAGTGGTGCGCACGCTGCGCACGGGCGCGTCGGTGAAGACCTTCTGCACCCGCCCGTCGGCATCGGCCCGCAGCAGCCAGTCGCTGCCCATCGCCAACCCACCCTCACCACCGGCGGCATCACCACCGGCAGCGTCGAGCGGGCGGGCACCGGCGCCGCGCACCAGTTCCTGCCGGCGCGGTCCGGCGGTGCACCACGCGCTGGCGCCGGCGGCGGCGGTCAGGCGACGGCCCCGCGTCCACACGCTCGCCTCGACGCCGTCGATGCCCACCCGCAGCAGCGGACCGCCCGGGTGCTGCTGCACCCACAGCGCCTGCGCGTCGGCGCACACGCTCGCCGGCTCGCCCTGGTCCACCCCGGCCAGGTGCGGCGGGGGCGGCAGCCGGCCCCAGGAGACGACCCGGTGCACCCGGCTGTCGCCCGGTCCCGGCACCCGGTCCGGCGAGGGGTCCAGCACCACCGCCACCGGTTGCACCTGGTCCAGGACCCACAACCCCGACGGCAGCGCGATCACCCGTCCCGGCCTCAGCGCACGCACCTGACGATCATCCCCGCCATCGACGACGACCACCACCACGTTCGACACGCGCTCGCTCACGCCGCCACCCGCGCGGGGGGCGCGAACTCCGACCGGAGCCGGGCCCACCTCCCAGAACCAGCACCTCGGCAGGTACCGCTGGGGCATGGTGGAGGGGTGCGCAAACCCCTGGCCACCGCGCTTCTGGCCGCTGCGCTGACCTCCAGCGCCTGCGGTGACCAGAGCCCCGCTGCCGCTCCGACGCCCACGAGCGAGCGAGCTGCACCTCCGTCCAGCGCAGTGGTCGCGCCGGAGCCGGGTCCCTACACCCAGCCGGCGTTCGTCGAGCTCCCGATCGATGGACCGGAACGCCCCGGGGACGACCGCATCGACTGGCGGCGCCAGGTGCGCGAATCGCTGCACCGCTACCCGGGCACCTTCGCCGTGCCGGTCGAACTGCCTGCCGACATCTCCACGGCCTTCACCAGCACCTGGTGGGACCACCCCGTCCTGGACGTCATGAGCGACGGCTCGGGCGTCGTCGTGTGCCGCGACGAGCTGCCCGCCTGCGAGGCGGCGATGGGTGACGCCCCGGTCGTCGTCGTGCGAAGCGGCGAGGTGGACTCCACCCCCTTCCACGTCCTCCTGAAACCCCCCGCCGAACCGAGGACCACCGGTGAGCTGACGCCCGCTCAGCAGGACTACTGGGCCACGGTCGCCTTCACCTCCGCCGTCCCCGACTGGGCGAGGGAACCAGCCTGAGCAAGGGCGCACCGGCGTCCGCGAAGACCCGACGACCCCGCGCGTTCCTCGGACGCAACCCCCTCGTGCGTCCACTGACGGCGCCGACCGCGCGGGTGTGTCGCCCTCAGCGTCGTCACGCCCGGCGGTGGGTCGGGAACCAGCCCGCGGCGTGGTCCACCAGTTCACGCACCGGCAGCAACTGCCCCACGCCCCGGCCGACCGGTGCGCTGCGCCGCAAACCGGTCGCCGCGGCGAAGTCCTCGGCGACCTGCTCGAAGTCGTCAGCGCTGACGGCCAGCTCCTGCCAGGAGCGCCACCGCCGCTGCCCGTCGACCAGCACCGGCGCGCCGTTGCGGATGCGGTGCTTGCCCGGGTACTGGCAGCGGTGCTCGGCCAGGTGCAGCGCGGTGCACTTGGCCGCGCTGACACCCAGCAGCAGCACCTGAGCGCCCACGTCGTACAGCACCGCCAGCGGGGAGCCCTCGCCCATCGGCTCGCTCAGGTCGTGCTGAGCGACCACCTCCGCGGCCAGGCGGCCGGCGGCGGCGAAGGAGCGGTGCGGGTGCGCGCTGCGCACCGTGCCCGGCAGGGTGCGGAAGTGCTCGGCGACGGCGCCCATGTTCTTGCTCGGGGTGCTGGCCACGTCGTAGACGGGCAGGTGCTCACGCACCAGCGGCCACCAGGCCGGGTCGGTCTGCTGCAGCAGGGCCGGGTCGCACAACTGCCAGGACTGCACCGGCATCACCACCGTCCCTGCCGGCCCGACCGCGGCGTGCAGGGCGGCGACGACGGCCTGCTCGCCCCCGACGACCCAGCCCAGCGCTGAGAGCGAGGTGTGCACGATGAGCGTGGCACCGGCCTCGACCCCGAGGGCCCCCAGCTCCTGCGTCAGCGACTGCGCGGTTGCCGGCGGCTCGCTGCCCTCGAGGTGCTCCCCGCCGTCCACCGGCGTGTCGGTCATCCACGCTCACCTCTGACCTTCGATCGCTCACCGGGTGCTGATGCACGAACCCGGGTGCCGTCGACCGAGGACGCCGGCACCCGGCTGTTTCCCACGCTGCTCACGGCGCTGATGGGCAACCACACTCCCACGGTGCCGCCCGCCTCCTGACTCGGCGCCCGCCCCTGCGCCACCGGGCCCTCGTGGAAGCGCTGCGCACCGGAGACGATCCGCGAGCTGCCGTCCGCCGGCACCGACGGACGCAGGTCGACGGCGAGGTGCCGGTGGGTCCCGAGGTGGTCCAGGACCCAGCCCCGCCCGTCGGCGACGAGGATCGCGTCGAAGCGCCGGCGCCGACCGGGCCTGATCTCGAAGGTTCGGACCACCGTGACCGTTTCGCGCCCGAAGGAGTCGACGTAGGTGTGGTCCTCCACGCTGACGGGGACGTCGAGCCCGGAGTCGGGGACCAGGATGTTGCGCCACGCCCCCAGGGGCAGGAACGGCAGCGTCCACGCCGCACCGTGCCGGACGCGGTCCATCACGACGCGCCCGCGACGACGCTGCCGCCGGCGTGCGCGCGCCGCGCCTGCGGTGACAGGCTCGTCGCGATGACCTGCGCCACGACGAGGACCCCCGGCGGGGTGGAGCTGCGCGCGAGCCTGCTGACCGCAGCCGCCGCCGCTGCGCCGACGGCGTGCACCGGCACGACGGCTGGAGCCCGCGCCCCCGGAACGGTCGCAGCCGTCGCCTACGCGCTGACCTGACCCGCGACCCGCGCCGGCCGCGAGACCGTGCCGCCGCCCGGGGCGGTCCACCCTCAGGCGGGCAGCGGTTCCGGCAGGGCGCGCAGCAGGGCCGCGGTGGCGGCGGCGGGGTCGTCCGCCTCCGTGACCGCGCGCACCACGACCACGCGCCGCGCACCCGCCGCCACGACCTCCTGCACGGTGCCGAGGTCGATCCCCCCGATCGCGAACCACGGCGTGGCGCCGGCGTTAGCCGCGGCGTGCCGCACGAGTTCCAGCCCCGTCGCGGCGCGCCCGGGCTTCGTGGGCGTCGCCCACGTCGGGCCCACGCACGCGTAGTCCACCTCGGGGTCGGCGACCGCCGCGTCGAACTGGGCGGGGGAGTGGGTGGAGCGGCCGATCACGGCGCCGGCGCCCACGAACCGGCGGGCCGCCGCGGGCGGCAGGTCCCGCTGCCCCAGGTGCAGCACGTGCGAACCGGCGACGGCGGCCACGTCCGCGCGGTCGTTGACGGCCAGCAGGCGGCCGTGCCGGCGCACCGCGTCGGCGAACACCTCCAGCAGCTCCAGCTCCTCGGCGGCCTCGAGGCCCTTCTCGCGCAGCTGCACGACGTCCACGCCCGCACCCAGGACGGCGTCGAGGAACTGCTCCAGGTCGCCCTCGCGCCGGCGCGCGCCGGTGCACAGGTACAGGCGGGCGGCGCGCAGCGCGTCGCGGGGGGCGGTGGTTCCTGCGGGGTTCGGCACCCGCGCGAGTGTGCCAGGGGCGGGGGTAGGGTGGCCGCACCACGGGAGCCCGGGAGCGCGGGCTGAGAGGGCGAGCGCACTCGCCGACCGTCGAACCTGCTCCGGGTCGTGCCGGCGAAGGGAGGGTGGGGTGCAGTCGTGCGACGTCGTCGTGCTCGGCGGCGGGATCGTCGGGACCGCGTGCGCGTGGCGGCTCGCCGAACGCGGCCGCCGCGTGGTGCTGGCCGACCCCGACCCCGGTGGCGGCGCGTCCCGCGCCGCGGCGGGGATGCTCGCTCCCGTCAGCGAGCTGCACCACGGTGAACGGGAACTGCTCGACCTGTCCCTGCTGGCCGCGGCGGGTTTCCGCCGCTACGCCGCCGAGGCGGGTGCCGCCGGCGGCGCGGGCACCGGGTACCGCGACTGCGGCACCCTCCTCGTGGCCCTCGACGCCGGCGACCGGGCGCGACTGGCCGAGGT
Organism: Kineococcus arenarius subsp. arenarius; assembly: GCF_050871845.1. Lineage (NCBI taxonomy): Bacteria > Bacillati > Actinomycetota > Actinomycetes > Kineosporiales > Kineosporiaceae > Kineococcus > Kineococcus arenarius. The sequence continues at coordinate 3,104 of NZ_JBJLSE010000114.1, read as the reverse complement.
GCGCCGCGCGCAGGAGCTGCTGGGCCTGGACGTGCAGGCCCTCACCGGCCGCGAGTGCCGGCGGCTGGAACCGTTCCTGGACCCCGCGGTCTCCGGCGGCACGCTCGTGCGCGGCGACCACCAGGTCGACCCGCGCCGCCTGCTGGGCGCCCTGCGCTCGGCCGCCGCGGCGCACGGGGTGCGCACGGTCCCGCTGCGCGGGGAGGTCCTCGTCGAGGACGGGCGCGCGGTGGGGGTCCGTCTCGGGGACGGTTCCGCGCTGCGCGCACCGCTGGTGGTCCTCGCCACCGGTGCCCGCGCGCAGGAGCACGCCCCCGTGCGCCCGGTGAAGGGGCAGGTGGCGCGGCTGCGGATGCCCGCCGGGCAGCACCTGCTGCAGCGCACCGTGCGCGGCGTCGTGCGCGACCGCGACGTGTACCTCGTGCCGCGCGAGGACGGTGAGCTCGTCGTCGGCGCCACCAGCGAGGACCGGGGTTTCGACGAGACCGTCACGGCCGGAGCCGTGCACGACCTGCTGCGCGACGCGCAGGCCCTCGTGCCGGGGACGTCGGAGCTGGAGCTCGTGGAGGTCCTGGCCCGCTCGCGGCCGGGTTCCCCCGACAACCTGCCGCTCATCGGCCCCGGCGACGTGCCGGGCCTGCTGCTGGCGGTGGGGCACCACCGCAACGGGGTGCTGCTGTCGGGGGTGACGGCGGAGGCCGTCGCGGCGCTCGCCGACGGCGAGCCGATCGCACCCGAGGTCGCGGCCTGCGACCCGGGGAGGTTCGGGTCGCGCACCGCGGCCCGCGAGGAGGTGGGAGTGCTGTGACCGCGACGAGCGGGCAGGTCGAGGTGCTGGTGAACGGCGAGGTCCTGCGGGTCCCGGCCGGTTCCACCGTCGCGGACGTCGTGGCGGGTTTCGCGCCGGGTCTGGAACCCGGGCGCGGCACGGCGGTGGCGCTGGCCGACGAGGTCGTGCCCGCCGGCAGCTGGGGTTCCACGACGGTGTCGGCGGGCGACCGCCTCGAGGTGCTGCAGGCGGTGGCGGGAGGGTGAACGCGGTGGTGACCACGGAACCGGTGGCGGAACCGGTGGCGGTGGCCGAGGAGGAGACGGCCACCGCCGACCCGTTCACGATCGCCGGGCGGGGGTTCACGTCCCGGCTCATCACGGGCACGGGCGGTGCGGCCAACCACGACGTGCTGGAGCGGGCGCTGCGCGCCTCCGGCACGGAGCTGACGACGGTGGCGCTGCGCCGCGTCGACCCGGCCGCGCGCGGTTCCCTGCTCGACGTGCTGGAGCGGGCGGGTGTGCAGGTGCTGCCGAACACCGCCGGGTGCCGCACGGCGCGCGAGGCGCTGCTGACCGCCCGCCTGGGGCGCGAGGCGCTGGGCACCGACTGGGTGAAGCTGGAGGTCGTCGCCGACGAGGAGACCCTGCTGCCGGACGCGGTGGAACTCCTCGACGCCGCCGAGCAGCTCGTCGACGACGGTTTCACCGTCCTGGCGTACACCAACGACGACCCGGCGCTGGCGTTGCGGCTGGAACGCGCCGGGTGCGCGGCCGTGATGCCGCTGGGCGCCCCGATCGGCACCGGCCTGGGGATCCTCAACCCGCACAACATCGCCCTGATCGTCGAGCGCGCGGGTGTTCCCGTCGTGCTGGACGCGGGCATCGGCACCGCCTCGGACGCGGCGCGCGCGATGGAACTGGGGTGCGACGCGGTGCTGCTGGCGACCGCGGTGACGCGCGCGCAGGACCCGGAACTCATGGGGACCGCGATGCGGCACGCGGTGCTGGCCGGTCGCGCCGCGCACCGCGCCGGGCGCATCCCGCAGCGCACCCTGGCGCAGGCGTCGTCCCCGTGGGCGGGCCTGGCGTGGTTCGACGCGGCTGCCGGCGGCGCCCCGTGAACCTCGAACCCCTCGTGGAGCCCGGCGGTGAGCTGACGGCCGAGGAACGGCGCCGGTACTCCCGCCAGCTGCTGCTGCCGGAGATCGGCGAGGTGGGGCAGCGGCGGCTGAAGGCCGCCCGCGTCCTCGTCGTCGGTGCCGGGGGCCTGGGTTCCCCCGCGCTGCTGTACCTGGCGGCGGCGGGTGTCGGCACGATCGGTGTCGTCGACGACGACGTGGTGGACGAGTCGAACCTGCACCGCCAGGTCCTGCACGGCACCGCTGACGTCGGCCGGGCGAAGGTCGACAGCGCCGCCGAGGCGGTGGAGCGCGCGAACCCGCTGGTGCGCGTGGTCCGGCACCGCGAGCGCCTCACCGCGGCCAACGCGGTGGAACTGGTGTCCGGCTACGACCTCGTCGTGGACGGCGCGGACAACTTCACCACCCGCTACCTCGTCAACGACGCGTGCGTCCTGGCCGGCAGGCCGTGGGTGTGGGGGGCGGTGCTGCGGTTCGCCGGGCAGGTCTCGGTGTTCTGGGACGAGCACGGGCCCACCTACCGGGACCTGTTCGCCGAACCGCCCGCGCCCGGGACGGTGCCCTCCTGCGGGGAGGCCGGTGTGGTGGGCGGGGTGTGCGCCGCGGTGGGCTCGGCGATGGTCACCGAGGCCGTGAAGCTCGTCACCGGTGCGGGGGAGAGCCTGCTGGGGCGCGTGCTCGTGCACGACGCGCTGGCGATGACGTGGCGCACGCTGCGCCTGGCCCGGGACCCGCGTCGCGCCCCCGTCACGGAGGTCGCCGACGTCGTGCAGGTGTGCGCGGTCGACGAGGCGGACGTGCCGGAGTTGGGCGCGGCGGAACTGGACCGGCGCCTGCGCGAGCGTGCCGCAGGTCGCGACGAGTTCGTCCTCGTGGACGTGCGCGAGCCCGCCGAGCACGCCGCGAGCGCGATCCCCGGGTCCGTCCTGGTGCCGCTGGCGGACCTGCTCACGGACCCGGCTCGCGTGCCGGCGGACCGGCCGCTGGTGCTGCACTGCGCCGGCGGCACCCGCTCGGCGCAGGCTCTGCGCGCGCTGCGCGAGCACGGCCGCACCGACGTCGTGCACCTGCGCGGCGGCATCGCCGCCTGGGACGCCCGGAGCACCTGAACCCCACCCCTGGGGGGGGGGGGGCATGTTCGCTACGCCGAGTAGCCCCACCTCGGCCCGGGGGGCGGTGCGGCGCGCGAGGGGC
>NZ_JBJLSE010000113.1:0-11723 GCF_050871845.1 Kineococcus arenarius subsp. arenarius | reverse complement strand
AACGCCCGGTTACATTCCGAACCCGGAAGCTAAGCCCGCCAGCGCCGATGGTACTGCCTGGGAGACTGGGTGGGAGAGTAGGTCACTGCCGGCCACTCACTTTTTGTGGTGAGGTCGTGAAAGGCCCGTCGGGTGTGTTGGTCGCACCTGACGGGCCTTTTTCGCGTTCTCGGTACCGCGGTCCAGCCGAGTCGTTGCGAACGCGTGCATAGACGTGCACCGTGAAGAGTCCGGCGGGTGCGGCCTCCCAGGGTTGGACGTGGCGCACGCTCCCGTGCGAGCCGTGCCCGCCCGGCGCATCCTACGGTCGAGTCCTGCGCTGCCGAGGTGCGGCTGTGCCCGATCGAGGAGGTCTCCGTGTCAGACGAACCCGACGCCTCGGCCGTGCCGGTGCCCGGTCCAGGGGAAGCGGGCCGCCCGCGCGGCGGTCCGTACGAGTGGCTGCAGCGAGGGCTGGCCCTCCTCGCCGACGGTGAGGCTGCGGCAGCCGCGACCCTGCTGGCTCGCGCTCACGCCCAGGAGCCGACGTCCACGGGAGTGCTCGAGGCGCTGGCTCGTGCGCAGTACGACGCGGGCGACGTGGCGGCGGCCGCGGAGTCGTTCCGGCGACTGGCGCACGCGCGCCCCGCGGACGACTACGCTCACTTCGGGCTGGGGCTGAGCCTCAGTCGTCTCGGGTACTTCGGCACGGCGGCTGAGCACCTCGCCATGGCGCACGCGATGCGTCCCGACCGGCCCGAGTACGCCGACCGTCTGCGACAGGTCCGCGCCACGCTGGCGGCGCGGCAGAGCCCGGGGAGTACGTGAGCACCACCGGAAGCACCACCGGGACGACCGGCTGGGGCGGAACGCCCCCGAGCACGCTGAGCGGGAGCGACCGCTCCCTGCTGCTGGAGCACGACGCGATCCTGCTCGACCTGGACGGTGTCGTCTACGTCGGTGCCCACGCCGTGCCGCACGCCGCCGACTCCCTGAGGCGGGCTGCCGCCGAGGGGAGTCGGCTGGCCTACATCACCAACAACGCGTCCCGGCCGCCGTCCACCGTCGGCGCGCACCTGCGTGAGCTCGGTGTCCCCGCGGAGGACGAGGACGTCGTGACGTCCGCGCAGGCTGCTGCCCGCCACCTCTCCCAGCGTCTCCCAGGAGGTTCCCGGGTTCTCCTCATCGGTGGCGCCGGGCTCCGCGAAGCGCTCGCAGCCGTGGGGCTCACCACCGTGGACTCCCTCGCGGACGACCCCGCAGCCGTCGTCCAGGGCTTTTCGCCGGACACCTCCTGGGCGCGCTTGGCCGAGGCCACCCACGCCGTCCGCGCCGGCCTCTGGTGGGTCGCCACCAACCTCGACGCGACCGTCCCCACCCCCCACGGGCCTGCGCCCGGGAACGGTCTGATGGTGCAGCTGGTCGCCCGAGCCGCGGGTCGCGACCCCGACGTGGTGTGCGGCAAGCCCGAGCGCGCGCTGTTCGACGAGGCCGTCGCCCGCCTCGGGGCTCAGCGGGCCCTGGTGGTCGGCGACCGGCTGGACACCGACCTGCAGGGTGCCCGCACGGCCGGCCTGACGGGCCTGCTCGTGCTGACGGGGGTCACAGGTGTCGCCGAGCTGCTCGCCGCCGCACCGCACGAGCGTCCCCACCTCCTCGGGCGCGACCTGCGCTCGTTGCGGCACGAGCACCCCGAGGTCGCGGTCGAGCGCTCCGAGGACGGCGTCACCGTCCGGTGCCGCGACGCGGTGGTCGTCCTCGGCCCGGCGGAGGCGTCCGTGCGCTCCGCCGCCGCGGGGCCCGACGGCCTCGACGTGCTCAGGGCTGCCGCGGAGGCCGTGTGGACTGCTCGGGACACCGAGCCGGGGGCGCGGTGGGACCTCGACGTGGCCGGGCTGGTCGAGCAGGTCGTGCACACCCTGCCCGCCGACACCCCGGAGCCTGGGGACGAGACGTCGGGCGAGGTCCGGGGCGGCTTGTAGCCTCACCCGCGTGAGCGAGCACCCGACCCTGACGCCCCGGCCCGCGCCGCCCGCACGCCGGGCGGACGGCGCCGCCGACCCCGAGGACTCCGCCGCGCAGCAGAACCTGGACGCCGCGCTGACGCGCCTGGACGGGTTGGGCGCTCTGGGCGTGCACGAGCACGTCGAGGTCTACGCCGGGATCGACCTGGCGCTGCGCGAGCGCCTGGCCGGCACGGAGGGCTGAGGTGGCCCGCCGCCTGCGTCTGGACGCCGAGCTCGTGCGTCGCGGTCTGGCGCGTTCGCGCGAGCACGCGAGCGAGCTGGTGGCCGCGGGCCGCGTGAAGGTGGCGGGCACGACGGCCGGCAAGCCCGCCACCCAGGTGGACCCGGCGTCCCCGATCCTCGTCGAGAGCCTCGAGGAGGAGGGTTACGTGAGCCGCGGCGCCCACAAGCTCGTCGGCGCCCTGGACGCCCTGGACGTCCACGTGGCCGGGCGCCGCTGCCTGGACGCGGGCGCCAGCACGGGCGGCTTCACCGACGTCCTCCTGCGGCGGGGCGCCGATCACGTCGTCGCGGTCGACGTCGGGTACGGCCAGCTGGCGTGGTCGCTGCGGCAGGACCCGCGCGTGACCGTCCTGGAGCGCACCAACGTGCGGGTGCTGGAACCCGACGCGGTGGCCCCGGCCCCGTCGCTCGTCGTGGCGGACCTGTCCTTCATCTCCCTGGCCCTCGTCCTGCCCGCGCTGGTGCGGTGCGTCACTCCGGAGGCTGAGCACGTGCTCATGGTCAAACCCCAGTTCGAGGTCGGGCGCGAGGCCCTGGGGGCGGGGGGCGTCGTGCGCAGCGCCGAGCTGCGGGCGGGTGCGGTCCGCTCGGTCGCCCGGGCCGCCGGTTCCTGCGGGCTGGGCGTGCGCGGGGTGGCCGCCAGCCCGCTGCCCGGCCCCAGCGGGAACGTCGAGTACTTCCTGCACCTGCAGGCGGGCGCGCCCGCGCTCGAGGAGGAGGCGCTGCAGCGCGCCGTCGCCGAGGGGCCCCAGGCGGGGCTGTCGTGAGCGCCTCCCCCACCGGCTCGGCCCCGGGACCGCGCAGCGTGCTCGTGCTCGCCCACACCGGGCGGCCCGAGGCGGTGACCGCACTGACGGAGGTCGTGCGTCGGCTCCACGAGGCGGGCGTGCACACCCTCATGACCCCCGAGGAGGCGGAGGCGCTCAGCGTCGCCGATCGGCGCCTGGTCGCCGAGCGCCACCTCGACGGTGCCGTGGAGGGCGCCGAGATGGTCATCGTCCTCGGCGGCGACGGCACCATCCTCCGCGCCGCCGAGCTGGTGCGCGGGACGGGGGCGACGCTGCTGGGGGTCAACCTCGGGCACGTGGGGTTCCTGGCGGAGGCCGAGCGCGAGGAGGTCGTCGGCACGGTGTCCCGGGTGGTCGCCGGCGACTACCGCGTCGAGGAGCGCATGACGCTGGACGTGGAGATCGTGCTCGACGGTGAGGTCGTGGCGCGCTCCTGGGCGGTGAACGAGGTCTCGGTGGAGAAGGGCAACCGGGAGCGGATGATCGAGGTGGTCGTGGACGTCGACGGCCGACCCCTGAGCACGTTCGCCGGTGACGGCCTCATCGCCGCCACGCCCACCGGCTCCACCGCCTACGCGTTCTCCGCGGGGGGCCCGGTCGTGTGGCCGGAGGTGGAGGCGCTGCTCGTGGTGCCGATCAGCGCGCACGCGCTGTTCGCGCGCCCCCTGGTGATCGCACCGACGTCCTGCGTCGGCGTGGAGGTGCTCCCCAGCCTCGACGACGGCGGTGTGGTGTGGTGCGACGGGCGCCGCACCTTCACCGCCCCGACGGGCGCACGCGTGGAGGTGCGGCGTTCCCCGCGGCGGGTGCGCCTGGCGCGGTTGAGCACGGGGGTCTTCACCGACCGGCTGGTCGCCAAGTTCGGTCTGCCCGTGCACGGGTGGCGCGGGCCCCGAGCCGCTGCGGACGGGAGCTGAGCGGAGTGCTCGAGGAGATGCGCATCCGGGAGCTCGGCGTCATCCGGGACGCCCGGTTGCCGCTGGGGCCCGGCCTGACGGTCATCACCGGGGAGACCGGAGCCGGCAAGACGATGGTCGTCACGGGCCTGGGGCTGCTCATGGGCCAGCGCGCCGACGCTTCGGCGGTGCGCAGCGGTGCAGAGGCGGCCTCGGTGGAGGGGCGGTTGTCCGTGGACCCCGCCGGCCCCGTCGCGCTGCGGGCCCAGGACGCCGGCGGCGAGCTGGAGGACGGTGAACTGCTCCTGGCCCGCACCTTGTCCGCCGCCGGTCGCAGCAGGGCCCACGTGGGGGGGCGGGGTGCCCCCGTCGGGGTCCTGGCGGAGCTCGCCGAGCACCTGCTGGCCGTGCACGGGCAGACCGACCAGCAGCGGCTGCGCTCGGCGGCGCAGCAGCTGCAGGTCCTGGACGCCTTCGCGGGGTCGGTCCTGGACGCCGACCGGGCGGCCTACGCGCAGGGCTGGGACCGGTGGCGCAGGCTGTGCGCGGAGCACGACCACCTGGCGGCCCACGCCTCCGAGAGGGCCCGGGAGGCGGAACTGCTGCGGATGGGCCTGGAGGACGTCGAGCGCGTCGCTCCGCAGCCGGGTGAGGACGTGGCCCTGCGGGAGGAGGCCGGACGGCTCGCGCACGTCGAGGTGCTGCGCACCGCCGCCGCCGACGCGCACCAGGCGCTGACCGGTGAAGGTGCCGGCGGTGAGGGACCCGCCTCCGACGAGGGCGCGGACAGCCTCCTGCAGAGCGCCCGGCGGGCCCTGGCCCAGGCGGGGGAGCACGACCCCACCCTGGCCGCGCTCGCCGCCCGCGTCGGCGAACTGTCCTACCTCCTGGCGGACCTGTCCACCGAGGTCGCCGACTACGCGCAGGGCCTGGAGGCGGACCCCGCGCGCCTGGCCGCGGTCGAGGACCGTCGCGCGCAGCTGACCGCGCTGGTGCGCCGCTACGCCCCCGTCCCCGGGCAGGACGGCACCGAGGGGGTGGACGCGGTCCTGGCCTGGTCCCGGAACGCCGTCGCGCGGCTCCTGGAGCTGGACGACGACGGCCGGCTGGAGCAGCTGGCCGCCGAGCGGGACGCCGTCGAACGCGAGCTGCGCCAGCTCGCCGAGCGGATCAGCGCTGCGCGCACCGCTGCGGCCCGCGAGCTGGAGGAACGGGTGGCCGTCGAGCTGTCGGCGCTGGCCATGCCCAGCGCTCGTCTGCGCGTGGAGGTCCGCAGCGGCCGGGAGCTGGGGCCGCACGGGTGCGACGTCGTCGAGCTGCAGCTGGCCGCGCACTCGGGGACCGAGTTCCGACCGCTGGCCCGAGGGGCGTCCGGTGGGGAGCTCTCGCGCGTCATGCTCGCCCTGGAGGTCGTCCTCGCCGGGGCGGACCCGGTGCCGACGATGGTGTTCGACGAGGTCGACGCCGGCGTGGGCGGGCGTGCCGCCGTCGAGATCGGCCGTCGGCTCGCCGCCCTGGCGCGCAGCACGCAGGTCATCGTCGTGACCCACCTGGCCCAGGTCGCCGCCTTCGCCGACAGCCACCTCACCGTGGTCAAGACGGACGACGGCAGCGTGACCGAGTCCGGAGTCGTGCGGCTCGACGACGAGGGGAGGGTCGGCGAGCTGGCGCGCATGCTGTCCGGTCGCGGGTCGGGCACCGCCCGCGCGCACGCCGAGGAGCTGCTCCGCTCCTCGCGGGCCGAGGCCGAGCACGTCGCGGTGGCACCGCCGGCGGCGCCGCGGCGGGCGCGCCAGCCGCGCGTGCGACGATCGAGCAGGACCGCGGACCGCTCCGGCGGCTGAGGGTCGGCCGTGCGAGCGGCCCGCGCAGTGCACGTGGACGAGGGACGGGGTGGCCCGTCGGGTGGGGAGTGACCGACTTGATCAGGCGCCGGTGGGGACGCGAGCCCGCCCGGGCAGAGGCCTCCGGCCCCGCGCAGGTGCCGTCGGGAACGGTGCAGGGGACCGCTCGCGTCGACCGGCGCACCAAGGCCCTGACCAAGCGGTTGCGCCCCGGCGAGGTCGCGGTCATCGACCACCTCGACCTCGACCGCGTCTCGGCCGAGGCGCTGGTGGCCTGCGGGCCGGCCGCCGTCGTGAACGCCTCGGCCAGCACCTCCGGGCGCTACCCGAACCTGGGTCCGGAGATCCTGGTCGAGGCGGGGGTGCCGGTGCTCGACGCCGTGGGCCCGGAGGTGATGACGGCCGTGGCCGAGGGCGTGCGCCTGCAGCTCGCCGGGGACGAGCTGCGCAGCGACGGGCGGGTCGTGGCCCGCGGCCGCCGCCTGACCCCCGAGGACGTCGCGGCCGACATGGAGGCCGCCCGCGCGGGGCTGTCCCTGCAGCTGGAGGCCTTCGCGGCCAACACCATGGAGTACCTGCGCCGCGAGCGGGACCTGCTGCTGGACGGGGTCGGGGTGCCGGACGTCCGCACGCGGCTGGAGGGCCGGCACGCCCTCATCGTGGTGCGCGGGTACCACTACAAGGAGGACCTCGTCACCCTGCGCCCGTACGTGCGCGAGTACAAGCCCGTGCTGATCGGGGTCGACGGCGGTGCCGACGCCATCCTGGAGGCCGGCTGGAAACCGGACATGATCGTCGGCGACATGGACTCCGTGTCCGACGCCGCCCTGCGCAGCGGTGCGGAGGTCGTCGTGCACGCCTACCGGGACGGACGGGCCCCGGGGCTGGAGCGGGTGCGCGCCCTGGGCATCGACGCCGTCGTGTTCCCGGCGACCGGCACCAGCGAGGACGTCGCGATGCTGCTGGCCGACGACAAGGGCTCCACGCTCATCGCGGCGGTGGGCACCCACGTCACCCTGGTGGAGTTCCTCGACAAGGGGCGCTCGGGCATGGCCAGCACCTTCCTGACCCGCTTGCGCGTGGGTGGCAAGCTCGTCGACGCCAAGGGCGTCTCGCGGCTCTACCGCTCGCGGGTGTCCGACCGGCAGGTGCTCCTGCTCGTCCTGGCCGGGGTGCTCGCGCTGGTCGCCGCCCTCGCGGTGACCCCCACGGGGCAGGCGATCCTGGCTGTCACCGGCGCCCGCCTCGGCGACGCCTGGGCGTTCGTCACCGCCCTCGTCCCGGGCGGTGGGCCGTGAGGGGCCCCGCCCGCTCCGGCTCCCCGCTCCACCCCCGACGACAGGACACGCAGTGATCGACTTCCGGTACCACGTCGTCTCGCTGGTATCGGTGTTCCTGGCGCTGGCCGTCGGCATCGTCCTCGGCGCCGGCCCCCTCAACGAGAGCATCTCCACGGGGATCACCGACCAGGTGCGCCAGCTCACCGAGGAGAGGGAGCAGTTGCGCACCGAGCGGGACGAGGCCTTGGCCGTGGGCGAGGCGCAGGACGCCTGGGCCGAGGCCGTGGCCCCGGCCGTGGTCGACCGCCTGCTGGGTGGCCGTGCCGTCGCCGTCGTGGAACTGCCCGGTGCCGACTCCAGCACGGCCGACGCCGCCGTGGAGGTGCTGCAGCAGGCGGGCGCCACCGTGTCCGCCCGCGTGAGCGTGCAGGACGAGTGGACCGCCGAGGCGCAGGAGCAGGAACGCGCCGACCTCGCGACCGAGCTCGCGCCCCAGCTGGGCACCGACGGCGACGCGGAGCTGGTGGACACCGAGCCGCAGGTGGTGCTGGCCACCGCGCTCGCCCGTTCCCTGGTGACCGCCGACCTGGCCCAGACCGTCGTCGCCGACCCCACCCGCACGGCGCTGCTCACCGCCCTCGCCGACGCCGGTCTCGTGGAGGTGGACGAGCAGGCCGAGCAGCGCGCCACGCTGACCCTGCTGGTGACCGGCGCAGCCGACCCGGACGCCAGCGAGGAGCGCGCTGAGTCCGCCGCAGCGGCGTGGGAGGCCCTGGCCGGCCGGTTCGACGACCTGGCGGCGGGTGTGGTCGTCGCCGGTCCCACCGAGGCGGCAGCCGCCGACGCGGCCGTGGCCGTGGTGCGCTCCGACGACGAGCTGGCGGAGCAGGTCAGCACGGTGGACGACCTGGACACCGCCATCGGCCGCGTGAACGCGGTGCTCGCGCTCCGGGAGCAGCTGGCCGGCCGGGCGGGCCACTACGGCACCGCCTCCACCGCCACGTCGGTGAGCCCGCCCCTGCCGGCGGCCGCGCCGTGAGCGCCGCCGCAGCCGCGCGCACCGCCGCGGCCGGGGTGGTCGCCGTCCGCGCGGGCCGCGCCCTCGCCCGTCGGCTGCCCCGCCACCCGCCGGGCGGAGCAGCCCGGTGGGAGCGCCGCAACCACCGGGGTGACGTCGTCACGCTGCTGGAGGGCCCGGTGGCCGCGCTCGCCGCGGGAGCGGGGAGCCTGCCGGCCGCCCCGCCGTGGGGCCGGGCGGCCGCGGTGGCGACCCTGGGCGCCGGGGCGTTCGGCGCCGTGGACGACCTCGCCGAGCGCCGCGGGGACCGGGAGGCGGGCGCTCGCGGGCTGGCCGGCCACCTGGCTGCGCTGCGCCGCGGGCGCCTGACCACCGGCGCGCTGAAGGTGCTCGGGCTGGGGGCGACGGGTGCGGCGTGCGCCGTGCTGACCGCCCCGCGGAGCCCGCGCCGGCCGGGGGAGCTGGTCGATGCCGCCCTCGCCGCCGCCCTCGTCGCCGGCAGCGCCAACCTGCTGAACCTGTTCGACCTGCGCCCGGGGCGCGCGGCCAAGCTCACCGTCGTCGTGGCGGCCTCGCTGGCCGCCGGGGCTCCGGGCAGCAGCGGTGCCGCGCGAGCGCGCCCGCTGGCCGCGGCGGCCGCCGGTTCCGCGGTCGCGGTCCTGCCGGACGACCTGGCCGGTCGCAGCATGCTCGGCGACACGGGAGCCAACGCGCTGGGGGCGCTGCTCGGCGTGGCCTGCCTGGCGCGCTGGGGGCGCGCCGGGCGGGTCGCCGCACTGGTCGTGGTCACCACCTTGACCCTCGCCTCGGAGCGGGTGAGCTTCAGCCGGGTCATCGAGGCGTCCCCGCTGCTGCGGGAGCTGGACCGGCTCGGGCGCCCGTGAGGGGCGCGCGGTCGGTCGCGGCCGCCGCCGCCTCGGTCGCCGTGCTGACCGTCGCCGCGCGCCTGGCCGGCTTCGGCCGGCTCCTGGCGTTCTCGCAGACCGTCGGCGACAGCTGCCTGGGCACGGTCTACGCGACCGCCAACCAGGTGCCCAACGTCCTGTTCGAGGTGGTCGCCGGCGGGGCGCTGGCAGGCGTCCTCGTGCCGCTGCTGTCGGCGCGGCTGGCCTCGGCCGACCCGGCGGAGCGGGCTGCGGCGTCGCGGACCGCCTCGGCGGCGCTGACGTGGAGCGTGCTGGTCGTCAGCCTGGCCGCGGCGGTCACGGCCCTGCTGGCGCGCCCCCTGGTGGACGTGCTGCTGCGGGACACCTCGGCCGCGCAGTGCGGTGGTGACCCGGCGGCCCTCGGGACGCTGATGCTGTGGGTGTTCCTGCCGCAGGTCCCCCTGTACGCGGTGGCGGTGGTCCTGGCGGGCGCCCTGCAGGCCCAGCACCGCTTCACCGCCCCGGCCGCGGCACCGCTGGTGTCCAGCCTCGTGGTCGGGGCCACCTACCTGCTGGTGGGGGTGCTGGTGCCGGCCCCGGTGGTGCGCAGCGGTCTGCAGGACGTCCCGACGGTGGCGGTGGCGGTGCTGGCCGGGGGGACGACCCTGGGGGTCGTGGCGCTGGCGGCCGCCCACGCGCCCGCGCTGCGCTCGGCGGTGCGCTGGCGCCCGACGCTGCGCCCGGCGCCGGGGGACTGGCCGCGCCTGCGCTCGCTGGCGCTGTCGGGGCTGGCGGTGCTGCTGGCCCAGCAGGTGGTGTCGGTGGTCGTGATCCTGCTCAGCAACGACGCCGCCCCGGGCGCGGTGAACCGCTGGAGCTACGCCTGGGCGCTGTTCCTGCTGCCGTACGCGGTGCTCGCGGTGCCGGTGGCCACGGCCGTCTTCCCCCGCCTGGCCCGGGCCGCGGAGGAGGGTGCTCAAGAGGTCTTCGGTGCGCTGCTGGCGCGTTCGGTGCGCACGGTCCTGCTGGTGAGCTCGCTGGGAGCGGCCGTGCTCGCGGCCACCGCCGTGCCCGTCGCCACCGTCTTCGTCGTCGGACGGGTGGGCTCCGGGCGCACCGACGACCTGTCCCTGGCCCTGGTGGTCTTCGCCCCGGCGCTGCTCGGGTACGGCCTGGCGGCCCTGCTGACGCGGGCCCTGTACGCGCTGGGGGCCGGGCGCGCGGTGGTGACCGGGACCGTGACCGGCTGGGTCGTCGTCCTCGCCGGCATGCTCGCGGGCGTCGCGCTGCTCCCGCCGGAGCGGGTCGTCACCGCCCTGGCCGCGGCGCACGCGGTGGGGCTCAGCGTCGCCGGGGCGCTGCTGCTGCGCGCGGCTCGCCGTCTCGCCGGGCCCGCCGCGCTGAGCGGGGTGGTGCGGGCGCTGGTGGCGGCGGTGCTCTCGGCGGCGGCGGGTGCTGCGGCCGGAGGCGCGGTGCCCGTGCTGCTGGGGCGGGACGAGCTGGTGGCCGTGCTCGCCGCCGGGGTGCTGGCCGCCGCGGTGGCCGTGCTGGTGTGGGCGGTGGCCGCCCGGTCGCTGGTGCCGGGTGACCTGCGGGTGCTGACCGGGTTCGCCGGCCGGCTGCTGCGCCGCGCGAGGGCCGTGGAGCCGGACCCCGGCCCGGGGTCGACGACGGAGGGGGAGGGACGTGGACGAGACGGCGCGCGAGGGCGCTGAGGCGGTGCCGGGGCACGCGGCGGTGGTGTTCGTCCTGGCCACCAGCGCCGGCGGGGTCGGCAGGCACGTCGCGGAGCTGTGCTCGGGGTTGAGCGCGCGGGGAGCGGCGGTGCACGTGGCGGCACCCGCCGAGACGCTGAGCCGCTTCCCGTTCGACGCGGCGACCACCCCGGTCGGGATCGGCACCTCGCTGCACCCGCTGCGCGACCTGCGCGCGGCGGCGCGGCTGCGGCGAGCTCTGCTGGCTCCGTCCGCGCGCGGGGCGGTGGTGCACGCCCACGGCGTGCGGGCCGCTCTGGTGGCGAGCCTGGCGGTGCGGACGCTGCACCCGCGACCGGGACTGGTGGTGACCCTGCACAACGCCGTCCTGGGCTCGGGGGGGCGCGCCCGGCTGGGGCGGGCCGTGCAGGACGCGGTGTGCCGCTGCGCCGACGTCGTGCTGGCGGTCTCGCAGGACCTGCTGGAGCAGGCCCGGTCGGCCGGGGCCCGGCGGGTGCGCCGCGCGCTGGTGCCGGCGCCGGTGCTGCGCCCGGGCGCGCCCGTGCTGCCGCCGGGGGACCCCGTGGTGCTGGTGGTGGCCCGGCTGGCCCCGCAGAAGGGCCTGGGGGTGCTGCTGGACGCCGTCGGGCTGCTGAGGCACCGGGCCCGCGTCCTGGTGGCCGGCGACGGGCCGCTGCGCGCCGTGCTGGCCGAGCGCGTCGCGGCGCGCGGGCTGCCGCTGGTGCTGCTGGGTGCCCGCGACGACGTCCCGGACCTGCTGGCCTCGGCCGACGTGGCCGTCAGCGCCAGCGAGTGGGAGGGGCAGCCGGTGTTCCTGCAGGAGGCGCTGCGGGCGGGGGTGCCGGTGGTGGCCACCGACGCGGGCGGTACCGCGGAGGTCACCGGGGCGGCCGCGGACCTGGTGCCGGTGGGCGACGCCGCGGCCCTGGCCGCGGCCGTCGACGCGCTGCTGGCCGACCCGCAGCTGCGCGAGGAGCGCCGGGGGGGCGGCCCCCATCCCGCCCCGCCGCATCCCCCCCCCCCCCCCCCCCGTCGCCCGGGCGTGCACCCACCACGGCCCGGCCGGCGCCCCGCCCCCCCCCCCCCCG
>NZ_JBJLSE010000112.1:0-11852 GCF_050871845.1 Kineococcus arenarius subsp. arenarius | reverse complement strand
CGGGGGCGGAAACCATGGTTTCCGCCCCCGGGAGGGAGAGGGGGTGGGTGGGGGTCAGGAGGGCAGGGGCACCGCCCGCACCAGGGCCTCGCGCTCGCCGTCGCGCTGCACCGCGCCGCGCAGGTCCTCGGTCCACAGCGCCGCCAGCACCCGCTGCGCGAGCGCCCCCAGCTCGAAGGCGTCCTCCGCGGACAGCCGCAGCACCGGCCCGGCGCCGTCGTCCTTGACGAGGCACCGCCCCGGCCCGCCGGCGGTGGCGACCTCCGCGACCCGGTCCAGGCGCTGCGCGAGCGTGCCGGGCACCACGGGCGGGGCGTCGACGGCCGCGGCGCCGAGGGCGGCGCGCACGGCCTCCACGTGGCCCAGCCGGAACCAGTCCGAGGCGGCCGGGCGCAGCAGCGAGCGCGCCCCGGGCCCGTCGTCGGCGCCGACCCGCGCGCCCAGCCCCCGGATCAGCGCGGCCGGCACGCCGTCCGTCTTGCCCTTGACGAGGTCGGCGGCGGCGGCCACCTCGTCGGCGATGGCGCGGGCGGTCACGCTCATCGGGCGCCCGGAGGCGTCCAGCTCGCCGCGCAGGTCGTCCAGCACGTCGAGCCCCGCCACGCCGAGGGCGAAGTCGGTCTGCCCCTCGCGCCAGGCCCGCCCGGCGGTGTCGGTGACGACCACCCCGACGTCCGCGCCCGTCAGCTCCCGCAGGGCGGCGCGCAGCGCCCGGGCCTCGGCGTCGGCGTCGGCCGGCAGCAGCAGCACGGTGCCGTCGGCGACGTTGGAGGCGTCGACGCCGGCGGCGGCCATCACCGGCCCGGCGGCGGACTGCACGACGGTGGCCAGGCCGGTGGGGGTGCGGCGCGCGGCGACGGTGCGCACCGACTGCGCGGCGACGACGGCCTCGCGCTGCGCCAGCGGCGCGGTCAGGCCGCGGGCCTTGGAGACGACCTTGCTGGACACGGCGAGGACGTCGCCGTCCACGACGGAGGCGCGCTGGGCGTGCAGCGCGTCGACGAGGACGCGGGCGAGGTCGTCGCCCGCGACCACCTCGCCGACCCCGGTGATCCCGACGACCTGCAGGCTGGTGGTGGAGCGCGTCACGCGGCGTGCACCTCCCCGGCGAGCTCGTCCGCCAGGTCCAGGGCGGCCCCGGCGAGGGCGGCGGTGGCGGCCGGGTCGCTCATCAGCAGCGGGCGCCGCCGCACGGCCAGCGGGCGCGGCCCGGGCGCGGGGGCCTCGTCGCCCTCGGCGAGGAGCCAGCCGTCCAGGAAGTCGGCGTACAGGCCGGCCACGGCGGCGGCGGTGGTGGGCACGCCGATCGCCGACAGGCAGGCGTCGGCCATGCCGCGCACCGGGGCGCCGCCGATGACGGGGGAGACGCCCACGACCGGTGCGGCCGTGGCGACCAGCGCCTCGCGGATCCCCGGCACCGCCAGGATCGAGCCGATGGAGACCACGGGGTTGCTGGGGGGCAGCACGACGGCGTCGGCGTCGGCGAGGGCCTGCAGGACCCCCGGGGCGGGGCGGGCGGCGGCGGCGCCCACCGGTTCGATGCGCAGCGCGGGCACGGCCGCGTGCAGGCGCACCCACCACTCCTGGAAGTGCACGCGCCGCTCGCCGGCCTCGCCGTCGTGGGCGGCGCGCTCGGCCTCGGGCACGGGCGCCAGGTCGACGTGGGTCTCCACGACGTCGTCGGTCATCGGCAGCAGCCGCGCCCCGGGCCGCCAGCGCCGGCACAGCTCGTCGGTGGCCTGCGAGAGCGTGCGGCCCTGCGCGAGCGCCTGCGTGCGCACCAGGTGGGTGGCGATGTCCTTGTCGCCCAGGGTGAACCAGGTGGGCGTGCGCCCGTAGCGGGCGAGCTCGTCGGCCACGCCGGAGGTCTCGTGGTCGCGGCCCCAGCCGCGCTCCTCGTCGATGCCGCCGCCCAGGGTGTACATCACGGAGTCCAGGTCGGGGCTGATCCGCAGCCCGTGCAGGGTGACGTCGTCGGCGGTGTTGACGACGACGGTGACCTCCGCGTCGCGCCGGGCCGGGTCCGCGCTGGATCGCAGCGCGGCCAGCAGGCCGCGCAGGAACCGCGCTCCGCCCACGCCGCCGGCCAGGGCCGCGATGCGCAGGGGGGCGGTGCCGGGGGGGCGCGCGGAGGTGCGGTCGGGTGTGGTGGGGCTCACCGGCCCATTGTCGCCGCCCCGCCCCGCGGCGGTCGCGAGCGGGCACCCCTCACGGGTGCACCGGTACGGCCGGACGGGTGAGGGAGGGGCCCGATCGGTGGTGCTGCCGTGACGGGTGTGACGTGGGGGGCGCAGGTGATACCACGGCGGGCTTGACTAGTGCGGACGACACGCGTGTAATTCCACCAGTGGTGGTCTTCCGTGACCGTCGCGTCACCGGTAGTGACAGACCGAGGCTGTGGGGGCTCCCAGTGGAGATCGAAGTCCAGCACCACGACGAGGACGGCGGCGTCCGCCGTCCCGAGCACCCGGGCCTGCCCGGCGGGCGTCCCGAGCTGCGGCTCGTGGCCCCCCTGCGCGAGGAGGTGCCCCAGGCCCCCTCGGTCCTCGGCGCCCCGCCCACCGGGCTGTCCGGCCTGACGCCCGAGGACCCGGGCTGGCAGGAGCTCGCCCTGTGCGCGCAGACCGACCCCGAGGCGTTCTTCCCCGAGAAGGGCGGCTCCACCCGCGAGGCCAAGCGCGTGTGCCAGTCCTGCGAGGTGCGCCAGGAGTGCCTGGAGTACGCCCTGGGCAACGACGAGCGCTTCGGCATCTGGGGCGGGCTCTCCGAGCGGGAGCGCCGCCGGCTCAAGCGCCGCACCGGCTGAGGCCGCCGCGGCGCCCGCCGCCGTGGCGGGGCGTTCACTCGCCGCCGTAGCGGGGGTCGACCTCCTCGGGGTCCATGTCCAGCAGGTGCGCCACCTGCTCCACGACGACGTCGGCCACGAGGTCCTCGAGGTCCTCGCCGCCGGCCCGCGTCTCCAGCGGCCGCCGGTACAGCACCACGCGCGCCGGCCCGGAACCGTCCGCGGGGAACAGCCGGCCCAGCGGCACGACCTCGTCCTCCCACGGGGCGGGGTCGGAGGGCGGGACGTCCTCGACCGCGAACTCCACGCCGGCCAGCTGCTCGGCCCAGCGCCGCTCCAGCAGCTCCACCGCGTCCAGCACCAGGTCGTCGAAGCGCTCGGCGCGGGTGCGGGCCGCCGGCAGCACGGCGGGCAGCAGCGGACCCCGCAGGCCGCGGCCGTGGCGGTCGCGCCGCACGCGGCGGCGCCGGCGGTGCGCCCTGGGCGTGCTCACCGGCGCAACGTACCAAGCCCGTCCCGGTGCGTCGTCGCGCGCCGCGCCCGTCGCGACACGGCGCGCTCCGCCCCGCCGGAGCCCCCCGGGGGAGCGGGATCAGCGGTAGCGTTCGGCGGGTGAACGCTCCCCGCACGAGTCCCGCCGGAGGCGGTGGTGGTCGTCACGGTGCAGCGGTGCGGCGGTGCTCGCGGACGGCGTGCGGCCGGACCGCGGTCGCGACCCTGACCTACGTCTACTCCGACTCCACGGCCGTCCTGGGCCCCCTCGCGGCCTACGCCGAACCGCACTGCTACGACCTCTGCGCCGAGCACGCCGAGCGCCTCACCGCCCCGCGCGGCTGGGAGGTCGTGCGGCTGGCGCCGGAACTGGTGGAGGCCGCCAGCAGGCACGACGACCTGCTCGCGGTCGCCGAGGCCGTCCGCGACCGGCCCGGCGCCCGGGGCCCCGGCGTCGACCCCGACGCCCCGGCCGTGCGGCGCGTGCACCTGCGCGTGCTGCGCGAGGACCACCTGCCCTGAGCCCGCCCGTCCCCCGGACGGGGGCTCAAGGCGCGGCGAGGACCTGCCGATGGACGGGTGTCGCCCCGAGTCCAGCCCCGGAGGTCCCCGTGCCCGTCGGTCCCAGCAGCACCCGCCGCTCCCGCGCTGCCCGTCCCGCCCCGCCGCTGGGGTCGCTGACCCAGGCGGGGCACCGCGAGGGCACCGCCTGCGGCACCTGCGGCAGCGAGCGCGTCACGCAGCTGTCGATGTCGCTCACGGACGGCACGCCCGTCCGCTTCATCTCCTGCCACGTCTGCGAGGAGCGCACCTGGCTGTCCTCGGGCGGTCCGCTGAGCGTGGACTCCGTGCTGGAGCGCACCCGCAAGCAGTGAGGGCCCGGCGCCCGCCGCCCACCCGGCGGGCGTCCGCGACCCCACTGGCCGACGACGGACGCTTGTAGGCTCCCCGCGTGAGCGCCTCCCTGTCGTCCGTCGTCAAGGCCTACGACGTCCGGGGGGTCGTGCCCGACCAGCTCGACGCCGCGGTCGTGCGGGCCCTGGGCGCCGCCTTCGCCGAGGTGGTGGTGCTGCCGGAGGCCGCGCGGGGCCCGGCCCCCCGCGCGGTCGTCGGCCACGACATGCGCCCCTCGTCCCCGGAGCTGTCGGCGGCGTTCGCCGAGGGGGTCGCCTCGCGCGGCGTGGACGTCGTGCTCATCGGGCTGTGCTCCACCGACGGGCTGTACTTCGCCAGCGGTTCCCTGGACGTGCCCGGCGCGATGTTCACCGCCAGCCACAACCCCGCGCAGTACAACGGCATCAAGCTGTGCCGGGCTGGCGCGCGCCCCGTGGGCCAGGACACCGGCCTGGCCGCCGTGCGCGACCTGGCACAGACCTGGCTGGACGCCGGCGAGGTCTCCGCCGGGGCCGCCGCGCCCGGCTCGGTGACCGAGCAGGACCTCCTCGCCGGGTACGCCGAGCACCTGCGCTCCCTGGTGGACCTGTCCGGCGCCCGGCCGCTGAAGGTCGTGGTGGACGCCGGCAACGGCATGGCCGGGCACACCGTGCCCGCCGTGCTCGGCGACGCGGCCGGGCTGCCGGCGCTGCCCCTGGACGTGCAGCCGCTCTACTTCGAGCTGGACGGCACCTTCCCCAACCACGAGGCGAACCCGCTGGAGCCGGCGAACCTGCGCGACCTGCAGGCCGCCGTCCCGCGCGCCGGCGCCGACCTCGGGCTGGCCTTCGACGGCGACGCCGACCGCTGCTTCGTCGTCGACGAGAACGGCGACCCGGTCAGCCCCAGCGCGGTGACCGCGCTGGTCGCCCGCCGCGAGATCGCCAAGGAGCGCGCCGCCGGCCGCGAGCCCCGGGTGATCCACAACCTCATCACCTCCCGGGCCGTGCCCGAGATCGTCGCCGAGGACGGCGGCGTGCCGGTGCGGACCCGGGTGGGCCACTCCTTCATCAAGCAGCGCATGGCCGAGGAGGGCGCCGTCTTCGGCGGCGAGCACTCCGCCCACTACTACTTCCGCGAGTTCTGGTCCGCCGACACCGGCATGCTCGCCGCGATGCACGTGCTCGCCGCGCTCGCCGAGAGCGACGTGCCGCTGTCGAAGCTGGCCGCCGAGTACGAGCGCTACGTCTCCAGCGGGGAGGTCAACTCCACCGTGGACGACGCCGCGGCCGTCACCGAGCGGGTCCTGGCGGCGGAGCGCGACCTCGCCGCCGCGCAGGGCCGCGAGCTGGAGGTGGACCACCTGGACGGGTTGACCGTCACCTCCCCGGGCACCGGCGGGCAGCCGATGTGGTGGTTCAACCTGCGCGCCTCCAACACCGAGCCGCTGCTGCGGCTGAACGCCGAGGGCGCCGACCGCGAGACGATGGCCGCCGTGCGCGACCGCGTCCTCGCCGTGGTGCGCGGGGGTGCGCGGTGAGCGCCGCCGGGGAGGCACCCGCGGGCCTGCGGCTGGAGCCGTGGGTGCTGGAGCTGCTGCGCTGCCCGCTGACCCGCGAGCCGCTGGAACCGCGGGAGGTGGACGGGGAGCTGTTCCTCACCACCGCCGACGGCATCCGCTACCCCGTCACCGACGGCGTGCCCGTCCTGCTGGCCGACGAGGCCCTCGACGTGCCCGAGCACGTGCGCGCCCGGTGGGAGGAGCAGCGGTGAACGCCCTGGACGAGACCCTGCTCGGCGACGGCGACGCCCTCACCGCCGCCGACCCCTCCGGCGTGCTGCGCTCCCTGGCCGGTGCCGGGGCGCAGGTGCGCGAGGCCGTGGAGCTGTCCGCCGGGGCCGGCACGGGCCGGCTCGCCGAGGACGGCCGCCCCCGGGCGGTCGTCGTGGCCGCCCTCGGCGGCGCCTCCGTCGTCGCGGACGTGCTGACCTCCCTGGCCGGGCGCAGCTGCCCCGTGCCGCTGGTGGCCCGCCGCGGCGGGCCGCTGCCCAGCTGGGTCGGCCCGCTGGACCTGGTGGTGGCGGTGTCCATGTCCGGGCGCGCCCCCGGGCCGCTGGCCCTGGCGACCGAGGCCGTGCGCCGGGGTGCGCGCGTGGTCGCGGTCGCCGCGGACGGCTCGCCCCTGGCGGCGCTCGGGGCCCGCCCGGGCAACGTCCACGTCCCCCCGGCGCGGGGCGTGCGCGCCGCGGAGGCCGGGACCCGCTCCTCGCGCGTGTCCCTGTGGTCGCTGCTGACGCCGGTCCTCCTGGCCGCCCACGCGCTGGACCTCGTGCGCACCCCGGCGCCGGTGCTGGCCGCGGTCGCCGACCGCCTCGACGCCGAGGCGGAGGCCTGCCGGCCGTGGTCGGAGGTCTTCGTCAACCCCGCCAAGGCCCTGGCGGTGGAGCTGTCCGGCGCCGTGCCCGTCGTCCTGGCCGACGGCGACCTCATGGCCGCGGCGGCCCGCCGCACCGCCTCCGTGCTGGCGCGCACCGCGCGGGTCCCCGCCGTCGCCGGGGCGCTGCCGGACGACGCCAGCGAGGTCGTCGCCACCTTCGGCGGCCCCTTCGCCGCCCGGCCCGAGGACGTCTTCGCCGACCCGTTCCTGGACGGCCCGACCGGTCCGCGGCTGCAGCTGACCCTGCTGCGCGACGCCCCGGCCGCCGTGCCCGACGCCGAGCGCGTGGTCGCCGACGCGGTGGCCCGGACCGCCGAGGACGCCGGGGTCCGCGTCAGCGAGGTCGTCGCCGAGCCGGGCGAGCCGCTGGTGCGCCTGGCGCAGGTGATCGCCCGCACCGACTTCGCCGCCGCGTACCTCGCGCTCGCCAGCGGCACGGACCCCGCCACGTCCCCCCAGGTGGCGGACCTGCGCCAGCGCCTGGGGTGAGCGCGCCGCCCCGCGCGCCACGGCGCACCGCGACCGGTGTCGGGACCGGCGCGTACCCTGGGAGGACTCCGGCGTCCGGTGATGCCGAGTGGTCCAGAGGGGCCGCGCCGGGAGTCCACGCCACCGATCCCCCGGAGGGGTAGTCCCGCATGACGTTCGAGTTCGAGGTCCGCGACCTCTCCCTCGCCGAGGCCGGCCGCCACGAGCTGCGCCTGGCCGAGCACGAGATGCCCGGCCTGATGGCCCTGCGCGCCGAGTTCGCCGAGTCGCAGCCGCTGGCCGGCGCCCGCATCGCCGGCTCCCTGCACATGACCGTGCAGACCGCCGTGCTCATCGAGACCCTCGTGGCCCTGGGCGCGCAGGTCCGCTGGGCCAGCTGCAACATCTTCTCCACCCAGGACCAGGCCGCCGCCGCGGTCGTCGTCGGCGACGGCACCCCCGAGGCGCCCGCCGGCTCGCCGGTGTTCGCCTGGAAGGGCGAGACCCTCGAGGAGTACTGGCGCCTGGCCGAGCGCATCTTCGACTGGGGCACCGACGCCGACGGGCACCGCGTCGGCCCGAACATGATCCTCGACGACGGCGGCGACGCCACGATGCTCGTCCTGGAGGGCAAGCGCTTCGAGGCCGCCGGCGCCGTGCCCGAGCCCACCGAGGACGACTCCGAGGAGTACCGCGTCGTCCTGGAGCTGCTGCGGAAGTCCCTCGCCGAGGACCCGCAGCGCTGGACCCGCGTGGCCGAGGGCATCCAGGGCGTCAGCGAAGAGACGACCACCGGCGTGCACCGCCTGGCGGAGTACCACCGCAACGGCGTGCTGCCGTTCCCGGCGATCAACGTCAACGACGCCGTGACGAAGTCGAAGTTCGACAACAAGTACGGCACCCGCCACTCGCTGATCGACGGCATCAACCGCGCCACCGACGTCCTCATCGGCGGCAAGGTCGCGGTCGTGTGCGGTTACGGCGACGTCGGCAAGGGCTGCGCGGAGTCGCTGCGCGGCCAGGGCGCGCGCGTCATCGTCACCGAGATCGACCCCATCAACGCGCTGCAGGCCGCGATGGACGGCTACCAGGTCGCCCGCCTGGACGACGTCGTCGAGACCGCCGACCTCGTCATCACCGCGACCGGCAACCGCGACGTCGTCATGGCCGCGGACATCGTCCGCATGAAGCACCAGGCGATCCTGGGCAACATCGGCCACTTCGACAACGAGATCGACATGGCCGGCCTGGCCCGCGTGCCGGGCGTGGAGAAGGTCGAGATCAAGCCGCAGGTGCACGAGTGGCGCATCCCCGCCGCCGACGGCCGCGGCGCGCACAGCGTCATCGTGCTGTCCGAGGGCCGGCTGCTGAACCTGGGCAACGCCACCGGCCACCCCAGCTTCGTGATGTCGAACTCCTTCACCAACCAGGTGCTCGCGCAGATCGAGCTGTTCAGCAGGCACGACTCCTACCCGGTCGGCGTGCACGTGCTGCCCAAGCTGCTCGACGAGAAGGTGGCCCGCCTGCACCTCGACGCCCTCGGCGTGAAGCTGACGGAGCTGACGAAGACGCAGGCCGACTACCTCGGCGTGGACGTCGCCGGCCCCTACAAGACCGACGAGTACCGCTACTGAGCGGTCCCGCACCGGCGAACGCCCGGCAGCCCCGCGCGGGCTGCCGGGCGTTCGCCGTCACCGGCGGTGGCCACGGTGCGATGCTGGGGGCCGACCCACCCGAGCGAGGAGTCCCGATGACCGACCTGAGCGAGCTGCACGCAGCGCTCGCCGGTGTGCTGATCGCCGAGCGCACCCTCGACGACGTGCTGGGCGAGGTCGTCGGGCTGGCCCGCAAGGCGCTGCGCGGCGCCGAGTCGGTCTCCTCCACGCTGCTGCGCGGCGAGCGGGCCTTCACCGTCGCCCACGACGGGCAGATGGCCCTGGACGCCGACGAGATGCAGTACGAGCGCGGCTACGGCCCCTGCATGGACGCCGGCCGCGCCGGGCAGGTCTTCGTCATCGAGGACACGAGCACCGAGGAGCGCTGGCCGGACTACGCCCGCGCCGCCGCCGCCGCGGGCATCGGCAGCTCGCTGTCGCTGCCGCTGCCGGTGCAGGGCCGCAGCATCGGGGCGCTGAACTGCTACTCCTCGCACCCCCGCGCCTTCGGCGAGGAGGACGTCGTGATCGGCCAGGAGGTCGCCGCGTTCGTCGCGATCGCCGTCGCCAACGCCGACGCCCACGCCCGCTCCACCGAGGACGCCGAGAACATGCGCCGCGCGATGGCCTCCCGCGCCGTCATCGAGCAGGCCAAGGGGGTCCTCGTCGAGCGGCACCGGATCACCCCGGAGCAGGCGTTCACCCTGCTGACGCACTCCTCCCAGAACACCAACGTCAAGCTGCGCGAGGTGGCCGAGGAACTGGTGACCACCGGCGTGCTGCGCGGCGCTGCGGGCTGAGCCGCGCCCGCGACGCGCGCGGGGCCCGGCCCGCGGGTCCCGCGGGGGTGTCCGATCCGTCCACGACGGCCCCACCCGGCGGCTGCCACCGTGGTGCTCGTGGACACCGGACCCGCTGACACCCGACCCCTTCCCCGCCTGGACCTGATCGGCCTCGTCGTCGCCGACGTGGCCACCTCCCTGGCCTTCTACCGGCGCCTCGGCCTGGACCTGCCGACCGGGGCCGACGACCTGCCCCACGTCGAGACGACCCTGCCGGGCGGGCTGCGCCTGGCCTGGGACCGCGAGGACGTCGTGCGATCCTTCGACCCCGGCTGGACGCGCCCCACCGGCGGGCACCGCACCGCCCTGGCCTTCGACTGCGGCACCCCCACGGGCGTCGACGCGGTGTTCGCGGACCTCGTCGCGGCGGGGGCCGCAGCGCACCTGCCGCCGTGGGACGCCGCCTGGGGGCAGCGCTACGCCGTCGTGCTGGACCCCGACGGCGGCGCGGTGGACCTGTTCGCCCCGCTCACCGGTGCAGCCGGCTGAGCGTCGTGCCGGTCAGCGCCCGCACCTCCCGCGCCAGGTGCTGCTGGTCGGCGTAGCCGGTCTCAGCCGCCACGAGCGCCGCCGGCCGCCCCGCCCGCGCGGCGGCCAGCGCCCGCTGCAGGCGCAGCACGCGCGCGAGCGTCTTCGGCCCGTACCCGAAGGCCGTCAGGCTGGTGCGGTGCAGGCGGCGCTCGCCGACCCCCAGCTCACCGGCGACCCGGGCGACGGGCAGGCCCCGCGCGAGCAGCCGGGCGGCGTGCCGCACCAGCGGGTCCGGCGCCGGCGCGCGGCGCACCAGGTGGGCGGTGAGCGCGTCCAGGGCGGTGGCGGGGTCGACGGCGGCGCCGACGCGCTCGGTGAGCTCCCGCACCCGCGCGGCACCCCAGACGTCGGCCAGCGGCACCCGCCGGTCGCGCAGCTGCACCGCCGGCACCCCCAGCACCGCCGGAGCCAGCCCGGGCGGCAGCCGCACCCCGGCCCACGGCCCGCCGCCCGCGCCCGGGTGCGCGCGGGTGTCCGGGCCCGCCACGACCAGCTCGCGCCCGGACCACAGCAGGTCCACGCACCCGTCGGGCAGGACCAGGCCGGGGGCGTCGCCGGGCACCGGCCGGTGCGTCCACCGCACCGCCCCCGGCACCGCGGACGCGCGCTCCTCGTACACCCCGCCCAGTGTGCTGGACGAGCGCGCGCGGGCGCGGCGGTGCAGCCTGGAGCCCCCCTACCGAGGAGGACGCACCGTGGGTCTCCTGGACCGCCTGCTGGGCCGCCGTCCGAAGCGCGAGCAGTGGGCGCCGCCCGCACCGCACCCCGCACCGCACCCCGCGCGGGGCGGGGTGGCGGGAGCCGCTGCGGACCCCGACGAGGCGGCGATCGCCCGCTACCGGTACCTGCTGCGCACCGCACCGCCGGACCAGGTCGAGCAGGCCCACGCCGAGGCCTTCGCGAAGCTGACGCCCGAGCAGCGCCGGCAGGTCCTGGAGCAGCTGGCCGCGGCGGTGCCCGCCTCGGAGCTGCGCGGTGACGACGCCACCTCCCTGGCCCGCACGGCCACGCGCGCGGAGGTGCGCCGACCGGGCACCCTCGTGCAGGTCTTCAACAGCGGTCCCGGCTACGGCGGGGGCTACGGCCGCGGGTTCGGCGGCAGTGGGTTCGGCGGCGGCATGGGCATGGGCTTGGGCGGCAGCCTGCTCGCCGGGGTCGCCGGCGCGTTCGTCGGCACCGCCATCGCCGACGCCCTCATCCCCGACGACTTCGGCAACGAGCACGTCGGCGACGACCAGGCCTACGAGGCGGGCGAACAGGCCGGCTACGACGAGGGGTACGACGACGGCTCCGGCGCCGCCGACGGCGGGTACGACGAGGGCGGCGGTGGTGACTACGGCGGCGGGTTCGACGACGGCGGTGACTTCGGCGGTGACTTCGGCGGTGACGTGGACCTCTGAGGGGTCCCGCCGGGTGGTCAGCGCCGCACGACCGAGCGCTCCAGCTCGGAGGTGCGCCGCGCCCGGCGCTGCAGGCGGGCCAGCTCGCGGTCGCGGCGCTCGACCAGGACGGCCGTGATGAACCGCTCCGGGTCGGTACCCGCCGGCGGCGGTGGCGCGACGTGCGCCAGCAGCGCGCTCGCCAACGACGTGCCCAGCGCGGTGCGCGAGGAGGGGTGCAGGGACCGCGCGCGCGCCAGGAACTGCCGGGCGGCCAGCGCCGTCCCGTCGGGGGGGGGGGGGGGGGGGGGGGGGCCGGGCCCCCCCCCCCCCCCCCCGCCGCCCGCCCCCGCCCGCCCGGGGCGCGGGCGCGCGGGGCGGGCGGGGGG
>NZ_JBJLSE010000111.1:0-12196 GCF_050871845.1 Kineococcus arenarius subsp. arenarius | reverse complement strand
GGGGGGGGGGGGGGGGGGGGGCCGGGCGGGGGGCGGCGGGGATAGCACGAGCGCGACACCACCATCCCCCCAAGCCCCGCCTGTTAAAGCGGGGGGGGGCCCCCCCCCCCCCCCGGACGAGCGCCCGGGGACGGGGCGGGTCCACCATGGCCCCATGCGCATCACCCGCTACGGACACAGCTGCCTGCTCGTCGAGACCGACCGCTCCCGCGTCCTGCTGGACCCCGGCGTCTTCAGCCGCGGGTGGGAGGAGCTGACCGACCTGGACGCCGTGGTCGTCACCCACCAGCACCCCGACCACGTCGACGTCGAGAAGCTGCCGCAGCTCCTGGAGGCCGACGACCGGGCCGTCCTGCACGCCGAGCCGGAGACGGCGGCGTCGCTGGGCGGGGCGGGCATCGAGGCCTCGGCGCTGCACGCCGGGTCCACGCTCACGGTGGGCGACCTGAGCATCGAGGCGGTCGGCGGCGAGCACGCCCTCATCCACGCCGACGTCCCGCGGGTCGGCAACGTCGGCCTGCTGCTGCGCGCGGAGGGCGAGCCCACCGTGTTCCACCCCGGCGACTCCTACGCGGTGGCACCGGCCGGCGTGGACGTCCTGGCGCTGCCGCTGAGCGCCCCGTGGGCGGCGAGCAGGGAGATGATCGACTTCGTGCGGGCCGTGCGCCCCGGGAGCGGTTTCGCCATCCACGACGCCCTGCTGTCGCAGGTCGGGCTGGGGCTGTACGCGGGGCAGGCGAAGAACCTCGGCGGCCTGGAGCTGCGCCCCGTGGAGCACGGCGTCCCCTTCGACGCCTGACCCCTCTCCCCACCCACCTCCCCTCCCCGTCCCCCGCGGTGATCTTGCACGGTTGAACTCTCACCCTCGCATGATCACCGCGGGTGGAGGGGCGGGAGGGGGTAGCGGGCGGGTCAGCGGTGGACGGTGCTCATGTCGGGGTAGCGGTCACCGGCGGTGGCGCCGGCCGGCAGCACGGCGTCCAGGCGGGCGAGCTCGTCGGCGCTCAGCTCGACCTGGACGGCGGCGACGTTCTCCGCCAGGTAGCTGCGCCGCTTCGTGCCGGGGATCGGCACGACGTCGGGGCCCTGCGCCAGCAGCCAGGCCAGCGCGACCTGCCCGGCGGCGACACCCTTCGCGTCCGCCAGGGCGCGGACCTCGTCCACCAGCGCGAGGTTCCGCTGGAAGTTCTCCCCCTGGAAGCGCGGGTTGCTGCGGCGGAAGTCGTCCGGCGCCAGGTCGTCGACGCTGCGGATCGCGCCGGAGAGGAAGCCGCGGCCCAGCGGGGAGTAGGGGACGAAGCCGATGCCGAGCTCGCGCACGGTGGCGAGCACGCCGTTCTCCTCCGGGTCCCTGGTCCACAGCGACCACTCGGTCTGCAGGGCGGTGACCGGGTGGACGGCGTGGGCGCGGCGGATCGTGTCCGGTGCGGCCTCGCTGATGCCGAGGCGGCGCACCTTGCCCGCAGCGACCAGCTCGGACATCGCGCCCCACGTCTCCTCCACGGGCACGGTGGTGTCGACGCGGTGCTGGTAGTACAGGTCGATGACGTCGACCCCGAGCCGCTGCAGGCTCGCGTCGCAGGCGGTGCGCACGTACTCGGGACGGCCGTTGACGCGGCGGCCCCCGTCGGGCAGGAACTCGTTGCCGAACTTCGTGGCCAGGACGACCTCGTCGCGGCGGGAGGCGATGGCCCGGCCGACGAGCTGCTCGTTGGTGAACGGGCCGTACATGTCGGCGGTGTCGAGGAACGTGACGCCGGCGTCGAGGGCGGCGCCGATCGTGGCGAGGGACTCGGCCTCGTCGCGGGTGCCGTAGAACGCGCTCATGCCCATGCAGCCCAGGCCGAGGGCGGAGACGGTCAGCTCGGTGCCGTTGGCGGCGCTGCCGAGCGTGCGGGTGGGGAGCTCCTTCGCGGGTGCCATGCGGGGAGCCTGCGACTTCGAGCGCGCTCGAAGTCAAGCGGAGGCGGCGACCCGCTGCTCGTACCCCTCGATCTTCGCGGTGATCGCCCCGAGGTGGCCGGTCACCTCGTCCAGCTGCGCCAGCACCCGCTCGCGGTGGGCCCTCAGCAGCGCCAGCCGCTCGCGCTCGGTGCCCTCCCCCGCCCGGACCAGCGCGGCGTACTCGCGGACCTCGCGCACCGGCATCCCCGTGGCGCGCAGCCGCTGCACCATGACGATCCAGCGCAGGTCGCCCTCGCCGTAGCGGCGCCGGCCGGTCGTGGTGCGCGAGGGCGGCCCGACGAGCAGCCCCTCGGTCTCGTAGTAGCGCAGCGCGTGCGTGCTCAGGCCCAGTCGCTGCGCGGCCTCGGCGATCGTCAGGGACGCCGCGGGCCGCTCGTCGGTGCTCGTCACGCCGCCAGTGTGCCCCCGGGGGTGTCCGCTACGATCCACGGCACCCGAGACGCCGGCCGAGGAGCGCACCGCACTGCCGAGGAACTTCACGCTGACGCAGCTGCGGTACTTCACCGTGGTCGCCCAGGAGCAGAACATGACCGCGGCGGCGGCAGAGCTCCGGATCACCCAGTCGGCGCTGTCCTCGGCCATCGCGCAGCTGGAAGCCGCGATGGAGACGCAGCTGTTCCGGCGCGTCCCGCGGCGCGGCGTCGAGCTGACCGAGGCCGGTTCACGGCTGCTCCGGGAGTCCCTCCCGCTCATCGAGGCCGCGGACCGGCTGCCGACCCTCGTCCAGCGCGACGAGGAGACCGTCGCGGGGCGGCTCGTCGTGGGGGTGTACGAGCCCATCGCCTCGCTGCGGGTCCCGGACGTCGTGGCGACCTTCGAGCACCGCCACCCGCACGTGGAGCTCGCCGTCCTGGAGGGTGACCAGGAGTTCGTGCTGCAGGCCCTGACCTCGGGCGCGTGCGAGGTGGCGCTGATGTACGGCATGGGCATCGGGCCCCGGGTGCGCACGGAGGTCCTGGAACACCTGGCGCCGCACGTCCTCGTGGCCGCCGACCACCCCCTGGCCGCGCGCGCGCCGGGGCCCGTGAGCCTGGCGGAGCTGGCCGACGAGCCGCTCGTCCTGCTGGACCTCCCCCACACGCGCGAGTACCTGCTCGGCCTGTTCGAGCTCGCGGGCGTCGCCCCGCGCGTCCGGCACCGGCTCACGGGTTACGAGACGGTGCGCTCCTTCGTGGCCCGCGGCGGGTACGCCGTCCTGAACCGCCGCCTGTCGCACCGGGCCACCCACAACGGCGGTCGCGTCGTCGCCCTCGACATCGCCGAGGCCCTGCCCCCGGTGGACGTCCTGCTGGCACGGATGGCCGACGGCCGCCCGACGCGTCGGGCGCGCGCCTTCGCCGAAGCCTGCCGGGAGCACTTCCCCGCCCGCTGATCTCCGGCGCCGCGCACGAGTGACGCTCATGTTTCATCGATGTTTCGTGTTCATTGCATCGATCGGATCGATGCATGGCGCGAAAACTGTTGTTGGACCGCCTCCTCCACCCGACTCCACACTGGCGTCCTCCTGCTCCGCCCACCCGGCACCAGGCATCTCCGTCGTGGAGGAACACCCATGAGCGCACCGGAAACCACACCCCCCGTCCCGCAGTCGGCACCGGGCACCGTCCCTGCGGGCTTCAGCCCTCGCCTGTACAACGAGGACCTCGCCCCGCGAACGGGTGAGGCGTCCTGGCGCACGTGGGACCTGTTCTGCTGGTGGATGTCCGCGTGGCACAGCCTCGCCGGCTACACCTTCGCCATCGGCCTGCTCGTCCTCGGCCTCACTGGGTGGCAGATCGTCGTGGCCGTCTTCCTCGGGATCCTCGTCCTGCTGTGGGGCTTCAACCTCATGGGCACCGCCGGGCAGCGCGTCGGGGTCCCCTTCCCCGTGTTCGCCCGCCTCAGCTTCGGGGTCCTCGGCGCGAAGGTGCCGGCCCTGCTGCGCGCCGTCGTCGCCGTCGCCTGGTACGGGATCCAGACGTACCTGGCCAGCCTCGCCGTGATGACCCTGGCCCTGAAGGTGTGGCCCGGTTCCGAGACGCTCACGCAGACGCAGGTCCTCGGCATGTCACCGCTGGGCTGGATCTGCTTCCTCGTCCTGTGGGCCGCCCAGCTCGCCGTCCTCTACCGCGGCATGGAGGCCGTGCGGAAGCTGTCCGACGTCGCCGGCCCCGTCCTGTGGATCGCCATCGCGGCCCTCGCCGTCTGGGTCCTGGCCCGCGTCGACTGGAGCATCGACTGGAACCACCGCGAGGGCCCCGCGCTCGGCACCGGCGCGACCGTCTCCGCCGTCGTCTCGGGCGCCTTCCTCACCGTGGCGTTCCTCGCCGGCCCGATGCTCAACTTCGCCGACTT
The DNA here is from genome assembly GCF_050871845.1 of Kineococcus arenarius subsp. arenarius. Taxonomy (NCBI): domain Bacteria; kingdom Bacillati; phylum Actinomycetota; class Actinomycetes; order Kineosporiales; family Kineosporiaceae; genus Kineococcus; species Kineococcus arenarius. The sequence continues at coordinate 7,897 of NZ_JBJLSE010000111.1, read as the reverse complement.
CTCGCGGAACTCCCCCGACGCGAAGTCCATCCGGCGCGGCAACAGCCTCGGCCTGCTGCTCAACGGCACCGCCTTCGTGCTCGTGTCCGTCGTCATCGCGATCGCCTCGGCGCAGCTGCACGGGCAGGCGGTGACCGACCCGGTCGAACTCGTCCGGGACATCGACAGCGTCACGCTGCTGCTCATCGCCACGGTCGCCATCGCGGGGTCCGCCGTCGGCATCAACATCATCCTCAACTTCGTCTCCCCGGCCTACGACTTCGCCAACATCGCGCCCTCGCGCATCAGCTTCCGCACGGGCGGTGTCATCACGGCCGTGCTGTCGCTGGTCATCATGCCGTGGCACCTGTACTCCAGCCCGGTCATGGTCAACTACTTCATCGGCGGCGTCGGCGCCCTCATCGGCCCGCTGTTCGGGATCATGATCGCCGACTACTACCTGCTGCGCCGCGGGCACGTGGAGGTCGACGACCTCTACTCCGACGCCCCCACGGGCCGCTACTCCTACCACCGCGGCACCAACCCCGGCGCCATCGCCGCCCTCGCCGCCTCCGGCGCCTTCACCCTGCTCGTCGCCTTCCTGCCCGGCCTCGCCGCCCTGGCCCCGTACTCGTGGGTCGTGGGCGTCGTCACGGGCGGCGCGCTGTACCTGCTCGCCGAGAAGGTCCACCCGTCCGGCTCGCTCACCGCGGGGCCCGCCCGGGCCGCCGAGCTGCCCGCGCAGCGCTGACCCACCCCACCGCTCCCCACCACCCAGGAGGAACCCCGTGACCGTCGTCCGAGCCGCACTGACCCAGGTCTCCTGGCCCGGGTCCAAGGACGAGATGCTGGACAAGCACGAGGTCCTGGCCCGCAAGGCCGCCGCCGAGGGGGCGCAGGTCCTGTGCTTCCAGGAGCTGTTCTACGGGCCGTACTTCGGCATCACCCAGGACGCGAAGTACTACCGGTACGCGGAACCCGCCGACGGCCCGGTCGTGCAGCGCTTCGCGGCCCTGGCCAAGGAGCTCGGCGTCGTCAGCGTGCTGCCGATCTACGAGGAGCAGCAGGCCGGCGTCTACTACAACAGCGCGGTCGTCGTCGACGCCGACGGGAGCGTCCTGGGCACCTACCGCAAGGTCCACATCCCGCACGTCGACAGGTTCTGGGAGAAGTTCTACTTCCGGCCCGGGAACCTGGGCTACCCCGTCTTCGACACCGCGGTCGGCAAGGTCGGTGTCAGCATCTGCTACGACCGGCACTTCCCGGAGGGCTGGCGCGCCCTCGGCCTGGCGGGCGCCGAGATCGTCTTCAACCCCAACGCCTCCAAGCCCGGCCTGTCGAACCGCCTGTGGGAGCTGGAGCAGCCGACCGCGGCCGCCGCGAACGGGTACTTCGTGTGCGTCCCCAACCGCGTCGGGCGGGAGGACAACGAGTACGGCGACCAGGCCGTGGACTTCTACGGCACCAGCTACGTGGTGGACCCCCGCGGCAACTACGTCGGCGACCGGGCGAGCTCCACCGAGGAGGAGTTGCTCGTCCGCGACCTCGACCTCGACCTCGTGCGGGCGGCCCGCGACGACTGGCAGTTCTACCGCGACCGCCGCCCGGACGCCTACGGGAGCCTGGTGACGCCGTGAGCCGCACCCTCATCACCGGCGGGACCCTCGTGTCGACCACGGGGGCCGTCCCCACCGACGTCCTCGTGGAGGGCGAGAGCGTCGTCGCGCTCCTCGCCCCCGGCACCGGCGCGGAGCTCGCGGTCGACGAGCGCATCGACGCCACCGGGTGCTACGTCCTGCCCGGCGGGGTGGACGTGCACACGCACATGCAGATGCCGTTCGGCGGCACGGAGGCCTCCGACACGTTCGAGACGGGGACACGGGCCGCGGCGTTCGGCGGCACCACGACCATCGTGGACTTCGCCGTCCAGCGCACCGGGGAGGTCGTCGAGGAGTCCCTGGAGGCCTGGCACGAGAAGGCCGCCGGCAACTGCGCCGTCGACTACGGGTTCCACATGATCCTCGGCGGGGTGGACGAGGACTCCCTGAAGGCGATGGACTCCCTCGTCGCCCACGAGGGGATCAGCAGCTTCAAGCTGTTCATGGCCTACCCCGGGGTGTTCTACTCCGACGACGGGCAGATCCTGCGGGCCATGCAGCGCGCCACCGACAACGGCGCGATGATCATGATGCACGCTGAGAACGGCACCGCCATCGACGTGCTCGTGCAGCAGGCCCTGGCGCGCGGGGACACCGACCCGGTCTTCCACGGCCTCACCCGCCCGGCGGCGCTGGAGGCGGAGGCCACGAACCGCGCCATCGCCCTGGCGGAGGTCGCCGGCGGCACCCCCCTGTACGTCGTGCACGTGTCCGCCTCGCAGGCCCTCGAGCGCATCGCGAGCGCGCGCAGCACGGGCGCGAACGTCTTCGCGGAGACCTGCCCGCAGTACCTGTACCTGACCCTGGAGGACCACCTCGGCGCCGGCGGCCCCGGCAGCTTCGAGGGCGCCAAGTACGCCTGCTCCACCCCGCTGCGCTCCAAGCACGAACCGCACGCGAAGGACCTGTGGCGGGGCCTGCGCACCGACGACCTGGCCGTGGTCTCCACCGACCACTGCCCGTTCTGCTTCAACGACCAGAAGCAGCTCGGCCGCGGGGACTTCTCGAAGATCCCGAACGGCCTCGGGCTGGTCGAGCACCGCATGGACCTGGTGCACCAGGGCGTCGTCGACGGCAACCTGTCGCTGCAGCGCTGGGTGGAGACGTGCTCGACGACACCGGCGCGGCTGTTCGGCATGTACCCGCGCAAGGGCACCCTCGCGCCCGGTTCGGACGCCGACGTCGTGATCTACGACCCGGCCGGGACGACGACCATCAGCGCGCAGACGCACCACATGAACCTCGACCACTCCGCCTTCGAGGGGGCCCGCCTCACCGGGTCGGTGCGGACGGTCCTCTCCCGCGGGCGCACGATCGTCGACCGCGGGCGGTACCTCGGCAGCGCCGGGCACGGGCGGTTCGTGCCACGCGGGCTCTCGCAGTACCTGCGCTGACGCCCCCTCCCCCACCGACCACCTCAGCACGCAGAGAGGAGACCACCGTGGACTTCGGGGTCGTCCTGCAGAACACCGCACCCGCGTCCCGGGTCGTCGAGCTCGCCCGGCAGGCGGAGCTGCACGGGTTCACCCACGCGTGGACCTTCGACTCGCACCTGCTGTGGGAGGAGCCGTACGTCGTCTACTCGGCCATCCTGCAGGCCACCCGGAACATCGTCGTCGGCCCCATGGTGACCAACCCGCTGACGCGGGACTGGACGGTCACGGCGTCGAGCTACGCGACCCTGAACGAGATGTACGGGCCGCGGACCATCTGCGGCATCGGCCGCGGCGACTCCGCCGTGCGGACCCTCGCGGGCAAGCCCAGCACGCTCACGACGCTGCGCGAGTCCGTGCACGTCATCCGGGAGCTCGCCAACGGCCGGCCGGTCGAGCACCGCGGGCAGACGATCCGCTTCCCGTGGGCCCCGGTGACCAACGAGCACAACCGCACCCAGGTGTGGGTGGCGGCGTACGGCCCCAGGGCGCTGCAGCTGACCGGGGAGGTCGCCGACGGCTTCATCCTGCAGCTGGCCGACCCGGACATCGCCGCCTGGACGATCAAGCACGTCAAGGAGGCGGCCGAGCGCGCCGGGCGCGACCCCGACAGCGTCAAGATCTGCGTGGCGGCCCCGGCCTACGTGACCGGCGAGGGCGCGGGCGGGCTCGAGCACGCCCGCGCGCAGTGCCGCTGGTTCGGCGGCATGGTCGGCAACCACGTCGCCGACATCGTCACGCGCTACGGCGAGGGCGGCGGCGTCCCGGCAGCCCTGACCGACTACGTCCGCGGCCGCGAGGGCTACGACTACAACCAGCACGGCCGGGCGGGGAACACCCACGCCGACTTCGTGCCCGACGAGATCGTCGACCGGTTCTGCGTCCTGGGGACCCCCGAAGAGCACCTGAGGCGCGTGCGGGAGCTGCAGGACCTCGGCGTCGACCAGTTCGCGCTCTACCTGCAGCACGACGCCAAGGAGACCACGCTGCGCGCCTACGCCGACCACGTCATCCCGGGCCTGGCGGCCGACGTCGTCGCCGTCCAGCCCGTCCACGGGTCCGGGGGCGCGGCGTGAGCACCTCCCGCCGGCCGGTCGCCGTCGTCACCGGGGCCAGCAGCGGCATCGGCGCGGCCACCGTCCGTTCCCTGGCGGCCGCCGGTTTCGACACCGTCGCGGCCGCACGGCGCGTCGAGCGCTGCGAGGCCCTGGCCGCCGCCGTGGGCGGGCGCGCCGTCCAGCTCGACGTCACCGACGACGCGTCGGTGCGGGCGCTGGCCGACGCCGTGCCCGAGGTCGACGTCGTCGTCCACTCCGCGGGCGGCGCCCTCGGCGCCGACGCCGTCGAGGACTTCGACGCCGACGGCTGGCGGTGGATGTACGAGGCGAACGTCATCGGCGTGGCCCGGGTCCACCGGGCCCTGCTGCCCGCGCTGCGCAAGCGCACCGGGGCCCAGGACCCCGGCCACGTCGTGGTGGTGGGCTCGCAGGCCGGCCTGCAGGCGTACCCCGGCGGCGGCGGGTACACCGCGGTCAAGCACGGCGTCCACGCGCTGTGCCAGACCCTCCGGCTGGAACTGCTGGGCGAGCCCGTGCGCGTCACCGAGATCGCGCCGGGCTACGTCGACACGGAGTTCTCCACCGTGCGCCTGGGGGACGCCGAGGCCGCGGCGGCGGTGTACCGCGGGATGACCCCGCTCACCGCCGAGGACGTCGCCGAGGTCATCGCGTTCACCGTGACGCGGCCGCCGCACGTCAACGTCGACCACGTCCTCGTCCGCCCGCTCGCGCAGGCCGACGCCTTCCACGTCCACCGGGAGACGATGTGACCCTCCTCCAGAACCCGCACGACACCGGCCCGGCCCCCGAACCGGTGGCGGACCCGGTGGCGGCGCGCACGTACGCGCTCGACCGTGCCCACGTGTTCCACTCCTGGTCGGCGCAGGCCTCGCTGGACCCGATGGTCATCAGCCGGGCCGCCGGTTCCCACGTGTGGGACGGCGACGGCCGCCGCTACCTGGACCTGTCCTCGCAGCAGGTGAACACGAACATCGGGCACCAGCACCCGGCCGTCGTCGAGGCGATCGTCGAGCAGGCCAGGACGCTGTGCACCATCGCTCCCCCGTACGCCAACGCCGCCCGCTCGGAAGCGGCCCGGCTCGTCGCCGAGGTGGCCCCCGAGGGGCTCGACAAGGTCTTCTTCACCAACGGCGGCGCCGACGCCAACGAGTTCGCGGTGCGGATGGCGCGGTTGCACACCGGCCGGCACAAGGTCCTGGCCCAGTACCGCTCGTACCACGGGGGGACCTCCACGGCGATCAACCTCACGGGTGACCCGCGCCGCTGGCCCAACGACCAGGGCTCCGCCGGCGTCGTGCACTTCTTCGGCCCGTTCCTCTACCGCTCGGCCTTCCACGCCGACACCGAGGAGGAGGAGTGCGCGCGGGCGCTGGAGCACCTGGACCAGCTGGTCCGCTTCGAGGGGCCGTCGACGATCGCGGCGATCGTCCTGGAGACCGTGCCCGGGACGGCCGGGGTCATGCCGCCACCGCCCGGGTACCTCGCGGGTGTCCGTGAGCTCTGCGACCGCCACGGCATCGTGTTCGTCGCCGACGAGGTCATGGCCGGTTTCGGGCGCACCGGGCGCTGGTTCGCCGTCGAGCACTACGACGTCGTCCCCGACCTCATCACGTTCGCCAAGGGCGTGAACTCCGGCTACGTCCCGCTCGGTGGGGTCCTGCTGTCCGCGGCGGTCGCCGCCACGTTCGACGAGCGCCCCTTCCCGGGCGGCCTGACGTACTCGGGCCACCCGCTGGCCTGCGCGGCCGCCGTCGCCACGATCGAGGCGATGCGCGCGGAGCGGATCGTCGAGAACGCCGCGCGCATCGGCGCCGAGGTGCTCGGCCCGGGGCTGCGGGAACTGGCCGGCCGGCACCCCGTCGTGGGGGAGGTGCGCGGGCTGGGGGTCTTCTGGGCTCTGGAACTGGTCGCCGACCGCACCACGCGCGAACCCCTCGCGCCGTACGCCGGGACGCACCCGGCGATGGCGGAGGTCACCGCGGCCGCGAAGGCCGCCGGCGTCATCCCCTTCGTGACGGCGAACCGCCTGCACGTCGTGCCGCCGTGCACCATCACCGACGACGAGGTCCACGAGGGCCTGCGAGCGCTGGACACGGCCCTGTCGGCCGTCGACCGGTACGCGCGCGCCTGACCCCGCGCTCGTGGTCGCAGCCCGGCCCGGCACGGCCGGTGATCGACCCGAGGGGCCCTGCGGTGGCGGGCAGGGCCCCGGGCGGGTAGGACGGGTCCCCGGCAGCACCGGCCCGGCGGGCCGGTGACGAGCACGTGCGGGAGGGGGCCCGGAGTGGCCATCGCGACGATCAACCCGGCGACCGGCGAGACGGTGCGGGAGTTCGAGCCGCTGAGCGAGGAGGCGCTGGAGGAGCGGATCGCCCGGGCGGCGGCGGCGTTCGCCTCCTACCGGCTGACGAGCACCGATCAGCGGGTGGGCTGGCTGCGCGCGGCCGCCGACGTGCTGGACGCGGACACCGACGACGTGGCCGCGCTGATGACGCTGGAGATGGGCAAGACCCTCGCCGCGGCGAAGGCCGAGGTGGGCAAGTGCGCCGCGGCGCTGCGCTACTACGCCGAGCACGGCCCGTCCTTCCTGGAGCCGCGCCCGGCGGACGCCGAGGCCGTCGGCGCGCAGCAGGCGTACGTGACGCACCAGCCGCTGGGGGTGGTGCTGGCGGTCATGCCGTGGAACTTCCCGCTGTGGCAGGCGATGCGCTTCGCCGCGCCGGCCCTGATGGCCGGCAACGTCGGCCTGCTCAAGCACGCCAGCAACGTGCCGCAGACCGCGCTGTACCTGGAGGAGCTGTTCCGCAAGGCCGGCTTCCCCGACGACGTGTTCCAGACGCTGCTCATCGGCTCGTCCACGATCGAGCGGGTGCTGCGCGACGACCGCGTGGTCGCCGCCACCCTCACCGGCAGCGCCCCGGCGGGGCAGTCGGTGGCCTCGATCGCCGGGGACGCGCTGAAGCCGACCGTGCTGGAACTCGGCGGCAGCGACCCGTTCGTCGTGATGCCGTCGGCGGACCTGGAGACCGCCGCCGGGGTCGCGGTCACCGCGCGCTGCCAGAACAACGGGCAGAGCTGCATCGCCGCGAAGCGGTTCTTCGTGCACGCCGACGTGGCCGAGGAGTTCACGCGCCTGTTCGCCGAGAAGCTCGCGGCGCTGCAGGTCGGCGACCCGATGGACGACGGAACCCGGGTCGGCCCCCTCGCCACGGAGTCCGGCCGCGACGACGTCGAGGACTACGTGAAGGACGCCGTCGACAAGGGCGCGACCGTGGTCGTCGGCGGTGAGCGCGTGGACGGGCCCGGCTGGTACTACCGGCCCACCCTGCTCACCGGGGTCACCGAGGAGATGAAGCTGTACGGCGAGGAGGTGTTCGGACCCGTCGCCGCGCTGTTCACCGTCTCCAGCCTGGACGAGGCGATCGACATCGCCAACAGCCACCCCTACGGGCTGGGGTCGAACATCTGGACCGAGGACGAGGACGAGCGGGCCCGGTTCATCAGGGACGTGCAGGCGGGGATGGTGTTCGTCAACGGGATGACCACCAGCTACCCGGAACTGCCGTTCGGCGGGGTGAAGCAGAGCGGGTACGGCCGTGAGCTCACCGACCTGGGGATGCACGCGTTCACGAACGCCAAGACGGTGTGGATCGGCCCGCCGAGCGCCGAGCAGCGCCAGGGCGACACCTCCACCGCCTCCGAGTGACTCCCCGCGGTGATCAAGGAAGTTGCAACTTCCTTGATCACC
>NZ_JBJLSE010000110.1:0-12495 GCF_050871845.1 Kineococcus arenarius subsp. arenarius | reverse complement strand
ACGGTGATCAAGGAAGTTGCAACTTCCTTGATCACCGTGGGGGTCGGGGTGCGCGCGGGGGCGGTGGTGACCGATGCCACGGCCGGGGTGGCGCCGGCACCTCCTACGACGCGTCAGACTTGAGCGAGGACCCCGTCGCCCAGGAGGAGACCCGTGCCCGTCGCCGCCCGCTGGTTCCGCGTCATCGCGTTCGTGGAGGCGGTGTCGTGGACCGCCCTGCTGATCGCGATGTTCCTCAAGCGCGTCGTCGACGCCCCGCACGAGGGCGGCGTGCCCGTCGTCGGGATGGTCCACGGCATCGGGTTCGTCGTCTACCTGGTCTCGACGGTGTGGGCCGGCGTGGTCCTGAGGTGGCGCTGGTGGGTCGTGCTCATCGGCCTGGCCGCCGGAGTTCCACCGTTCGGCACGGTCGTGTTCGAGCGGTGGGTGCAGCGCACCGGCCGCCTCGGCGTCACCACGCGATCGCGTCGAACGACTCCCGCAGCCGCCGCCCCCTCGAAGGGCTGACCGCCTCCACCCAGCCGACGCGCCCGGCCAGGTGCGCGCGCAGGTCCACCCCGCCGGGCGCGTCCACCGACGCCGGGCCGTGGACCGCGCAGCGGTGCAGCACCGCCTTGAGCCGGTCGAACTCCCCGCGCACCGGGTTCGGCCGCTCGTTGACGACCACGCCGGTGACGAGCTGGCGCTGCCCGCGCCCGCGCACCGTCGTCTTGGCCGGGTTCAGCGCGAAGCCCTCGTCGGCCGCGAGCGCGCCCACGCACCGCACCAGCCGGTCCGTGCCGGCCGCCAGGTGCGGGCCGCCGCTGAAGGTGACGTCGTCGGCGTAGCGGGTCACGCGCGCGCCGAGCGCGTCCGCCAGGCCGGCAAGGCGGCGGTCCAGCGAGCGGGTGCACAGGTTCGCCAGCGCCGGGGAGGTCGGCGCCCCCTGCGGCAGGTGCGCCGCGGACAGCGCCTGCCGCAGCGCGAACCGCTCCTCGCCGTCCCCGCCCGGCGGCATCCGGCGCAGGTCGTACAGCGGGGTGGTGTGCGTGGTCAGCCCGGTCAGCAGGTGCGCCACCGCCTCCGGGTACCCCAGCGAGCGGAACGCGCGGTAGACGCGGGCGGCGTCCACCGACGCGAAGTACGCCGCCAGGTCCACGCGCACGACGACGTCCGCGCCGCAGTGCTCGCGCGCGCCGGTGACGGCCGAGCGGCCCGGCACGAACCCGTGCACCGCCGCCGGGGCGGGCACCGCGTCCAGGACCTCGCGCAGCAGGGTCCGCTGCAGCGCGCGCAGGCGGGGCTTGGGCGCCTCCAGCAGCCGCGGGGCACCGCGCTTGGCGACCCACGTCGCCCGGTAGTGGTGCAGGGCGGTGCCCTGCGCGCGGCGCTGCCAGCCGCGCACGTCCGCGAACCACTCCAGCTGCCCCGGCGTCACCTCCAGCAGCGCGGCGAGGTCGGCGGCGCCGTGCAGGGGCGGCACGGGCCAGCGCGTCCACCCCATCGCGGCGGGCACGGCCGCCAGGTGGTGCACCCGCAGGGGGCGGCCGCGGCGGTGCGCTGCTGCGAGCGCGGCGGTCAGCTCCGGGTGCGCCGCCAGGTGGGCGGTCAGCGCGCGGGGCGCGTCGCGCGGCGGGCGGGGGTGCTCGGCGACGACGGCGGCGGCCAGGCGCTCCAGCCACGCGGCGCGGTGCAGGCCCAGCGCCCAGCGGCCCGCGGCGGCCAGCCGGGGCGCCTCCCAGGGGGCGTCGAGGAAGGCGGCCGCCAGGGCGGCGGCGACGGCTGCGCTCACGCGGCCGTCCCGGCGCGGGCGTGCGGTGGTGCCGGGCGACCCGTCCCGTCGTGCGGGGACCGTCCTGCGCGCAGCGCAGCGCGGTCCCTGCGGCGCCCTGCCGTGGTCGTCGTGCTGTCCCCGGGGGAACCCCGGAGCGGCGTCGCCGGCGTGCCGGCTCGGCCCTCTCGCCCGATGCACCACCGCACCCCGCCACCGTAGGCGCCCCCCGGGCGGGGCGGGAGGGGTTCGCCCGGACCGGGTCAGCGGCCGGGCACGCGCACCGCCGCGGCCACCTGCGCGCGCGGGGCGACGAGCGCGGGGCCGGCGCGGCGGGCGGCCACGGCGCGGTCGGCGTCCTCGGCGGCCAGCTCGGCGTTCAGGGCCGCACCGGCCAGCGTGCCCGCCGCCGCGGAGGAGCCGACCTGAGCCATCGGGTCGGCGACGTTGCCCGCGACCCGCAGGCCGGGCACGTCCGTGGCCCCGGCGGGCCCGGCCGGCAGCGCGGTGCCGATCACGACACCCATCGCCTCCACCGGCGCCGGCACCAGGCCCAGGCCGGTGAGGAACCCCTCGCGCACGAGGGGGCGGGAGGCCACGGCGAGCGCCCGGGCGGGCACGACGCGGCCGTCGGCCACCTCCACGCCGGTGAGCGCGTCACCGGCCACCCGCAGGCCGGTGGCCGGCCCCTCGACGACGGCGACGCCGCGCGCGGCGAACCGCTCCCGCTGCTCCTCGGACGGCTCGGCGCCGTGCAGGACGACGGTGACGTCGTCGCTGAGTTGGCGCCACAGCAGCACCTGGTGGAAGGACACCGGGCTGGTCGCCAGGACCGCGATCGGCTGCTCGCGCACCTCCCAGCCGTGGCAGTACGGGCAGTGCAGGACGTCGCGGCCCCACCGCTGGCGCAGGTCCGGCACGTCCGGCAGCTCGTCGGTGACGCCGGTGGTCACCAGCAGCGCCCGCGAGCGCAGGACGCGGCCGTCGGCGAGGACCACCTCGAAGCGCTCCGCCGCCCCGCCGTCGAGCCGGCGAGCGGTCACGACCTCGCCGTCGACGACCTCGCCGCCGTAGCCGGCCAGCTCGCGCCGGCCGACCGCCAGCAGCTCGCGCGGCGCGACGCCGTCGCGGCTGAGGTAGTTGTGCGCCCCCTGCGCGGGCGCGTTGCGCGGTGCGCCCGCGTCGACCACGACCACCCGGCGGCGCGAGCGCGCCAGCGCCACCGCACCGCTCAGGCCGGCGGGGCCACCGCCGACGACCACCACGTCCAGGACCCGTCCGTCCTGCTCGAGCACCTGCTCGTCCACCCGCTCTTCCACCTGCTCGTCCACGCGGCCCACCTCCGCCGCGAACGTTCGCCCCGGGGTGGCCGCGGGGTCGAGCGTTCGTGCCGGAACGGCAAGCGGGCGGGGCTCACGAGCGGGCGGGGCTCAGAGGTAGCGCAGCGGGTCGAAGTCGGCGAGGGAGATGATCCGCACCCGCGGCAGGACCACGTTGAAGGCGCGGACGTCGTCCTCGAGGTCGTAGACCTTCAGGCCGCGCTCGGACAGGGCGGCGTACTGGTTGTTGACGAACTCGCGGAACGCGAACAGGCCCACGCGCCGGGTGCCGTCCAGCAGGGCGTCGATCTGCGGCAGGAAGTCGCCGTCGTGGCTGGCCAGGAGCACGTCGCCCTCGCGGCCGGCCAGCGCCTCCAGCGTGCGCTGGATGCCGATGTCGACGACCTTCTCGCCCGGGCCGCCGGACAGCGGGATCGGCTGGTAGCCCAGCGCCAGCAGGGCCTGTACGAACGACATCGGCAGGTACCCGGAGGAGGCGTTGAGGAAGAACAGGCCCTTGGCGGGCTGCTGGTGGGTGGTGCGGGCGAAGTCCAGCAGGCGCTCCCAGCGGGGGCGCTGCTCGGGGGCGGGGCGCCCCTCCAGGATCGACGCCCCCAGGGTCGCGTCGATGTTCTCCCCGTCGACCACGACGTAGGTGGTGGTCGGGGACCCGCTGGCGGCCGTCGCGCTCGTCACGCCCCGAGGCTAGCGCCCGGCGGGTGCGGACCCGCCGGACAGCCGGGCGCCCCAGGCCGCGAGGTGCTCGCGCAGCTCCGGCGGCTGGAGGACCTCGAAGGGCGCGCCGGTGCGCAGCAGCGCGAACGCCGCCCAGTCCAGCGACCCCGTCGCCGCGCGCAGCTCGCAGCGGTCCGGGCCGGCCTCCTCGACGCGCCCCCACCGCCCGACGGCCCGGCGGACCGCGGCGGCCGGGGCGCCGACGAGCGCGTGCACCTCGTGGTGGGGCGAGGCGCCGTCGAAGCGGCGGCGCACGAACTCCGCCGCGTCCCCGCCCGGGACCTCGCGCGGGGCGAACGCGCGCCCGGTGGGCCGCACGTCGCGCACCCGGTCCAGGCGGAAGACCCGCCAGTCGTGGCGGTCCACGTCGTGCGCCAGCAGGTACCAGTGCGGGTCGGTGCGCACGAGGCGGTGCGGGTCGGCGCAGCGCCGCGCCGGGGTGCCGGACGCCCCGGTGTGCTCGAACCCCACGCGCTCACGGGCCCGGCACGCCTGCGCGAGCGCCGTGAGGACCGCCGGGTCGACGCCGGCGACCTGCTCGCCCCAGCGCACCGGCACGCTCGCCTCCCCCAGCGCGTCGGCGCGGCGGCGCAACCGGGCCGGCAGCACGGCGGTGACCTTCGCCAGCGCCCGCACCGACGCCTCCGCGGTGCCGGCCACCGCGCTGTCGGCGGCCGCCTGCAGGCCGACGACGAGCGCGACGGCCTCGTCGTCGTCCAGGACCAGCGGCGGCAGGCTCGCCCCCGGCAGCAGCCGGTACCCGCCCGCGCCGCCGCGGTGCGCCTGCACGGGGTAGCCCAGCTCGCGCAGGCGGTCCACGTCGCGGCGCAGCGTGCGCAGCGACACCTCCAGCCGGGCCGCCAGCTCGGCGCCGGCGACGAGGCGGTGCGACTGCAGCAGGGACAGCAGCTGCAGGGTGCGGGCGCTGGTGGACACGGGCCCTCCGGGGATCCGCCCGAACTCGCCGGGGAAGCGGTCAGGAACTGGCACCTTCGACCGCGAGTGTGGAGGCATGACCACGACGACGAACAGCCCCGGGACCAGCCCCACCACCGGATCCACCGGCCAGGCCCGCGAGGTCGAGGACCTGCTGCGCGGCCTGGAGGTGCAGCGGCAGTTCCTGCGCTTCACCGTGCGCGGGCTCACCGACGAGCAGGCCGCCCGGCGCACCACCGTCAGCGAGCTGCGCCTGGGCGGGTTGATCAAGCACGTCTCCGGGTGCGAGGCGGGCTGGATCGGGTTCATCACGGAGGGCCCGCGCGCCGTCGCCGGCGACGACGGGGACTCCTGGGCCGGCGCGTTCCGCATGGAGCCCGGCGAGCACCTGGCCGACCTGCTCGACGCGTACGAGGCCGTCGCCCGGCGCACCGAGCAGGTCGTGCGCGCCCTGCCGGACCTGGACGCCGAGCACGAACTGCCGCCGGCGCCGTGGTTCGAGCCGGGTGCGCGCTGGACGGTGCGGCAGGTGCTGCTGCACGTGCTGGCGGAGACGGCGCAGCACTCCGGGCACGCCGACGTGCTGCGCGAGTCGCTGGACGGGCAGAAGACGATGGGGTGAGCGCGTCGGCGCGCTGCGCACCGGGTACCTGGTGGGCATGAGCGGGAAGTCGGCGGACGACTACGGCGAGGACTACACGGAACCCGAGCTGCGCGAGCGGCTCAAGGAGGACATCAAGGCCGGCGACAAGGGCGGCGAAGCGGGGCGGTGGAGCGCACGCAAGAGCCAGCTCCTCAAGCACGAGTACGAGGCGCAGGGCGGCGGGTACCGCCACCCCGGCGAGCGCAGCGAGTCGCAGCAGCACCTGCAGCGGTGGACGGAGCAGGACTGGCGCACCGCCGACGGCTCGGCGGACGCCCGCACGGGCGAGGGCACGAAGCGCTACCTGCCGGACGCCGCGTGGGAGCTGCTCAGCGATGAGGAGGAGCGCGCCACCGACGAGCGCAAGCACGGCGGGCGGGAGCAGCACGTGGCGAACACCGACGCCGCGAAGCACGCCCGCGCGGCCGCCGAGCTGATCGACCTCACCGCCGACGAGGCGGTGCGGCGGGTGCGGGGCGTGGACGACGCCGACGAGCTGGACCGCGCCGAGAGGGCCGAGCGGGACCTGGGCAAGGGCCGCAAGACGGTGCTGGAGGCGATCGGGAAGCGCCGCGAGCAGCTCTGACGGCGCCCCCGCTGACCCACCCCCTCCCCGCGGTGATCAAGGAAGTTGCAACTTCCTTGATCACCGCGGGGGGTGGGCAGGACGGGGGAACGGCGGGGCGGCGGGGCCGGGGGGCGGGGTTACAGTTACCGCGAACCGTTCCCATCGTCAGGAAGCCGCTGATGCGCCGCGCCGCCCTCGCCCTCGCCCTCGTCACCACCCTCGGCCTCACCGCGTGCGGGGGCGACGACACCGCCGCGAGCACCGCCGACGACACCACCACCGTCGTCGCCTCGACGAACGTCTACGGCTCGATCGCGGAGGCGATCGCCGGCGACGCCGCCACCGTCACCTCGATCATCGACGACCCCTCCGCCGACCCGCACTCCTACGAGGCGGACACCCGGACCCAGCTGGCGCTGTCCCGCGCCGACGTGGTCGTCGAGAACGGCGGTGGCTACGACGACTTCGTCGACACCATGCTCGACGCCGCCGACGACGCCGACCCCGTCGTCGTGAACGCCGTGGAGCTGTCCGGCAAGGACACGAGCGGCGAGTTCAACGAGCACGTCTGGTACGACGTGCCGACCGTGCGGCAGGTCGCCGACGCGATCGAGGCCGCCCTCGCCGAGGCCTCCCCCGCCGACGCCGCGACGTTCGAGGCCAACGCCGACGCCCTCGACGCGCAACTGGCGCAGCTCGAGCAGCGCACCGCCGAGGCCGCCGCCACGACGGCCGGCGCACCGGTGGCGGTCACCGAGCCGGTCCCCGGGTACCTCCTCGACGCCCTCGGCGCCGAGAACCTCACCCCCGACGAGTTCTCCGAGGCGATCGAGGAGGAGACCGACGTCCCGGCCGACGCCCTGCAGGAGACGCTCGCGCTGTTCCCGAGCGGGCAGGTTCGCGCCCTCGTCCACAACGAGCAGACCACCGGCCCGCAGACCGAGCAGGTGCTGCGCGCCGCGGAGGTCGCGGACGTGCCCGTGGTGCCGGTGACCGAGACGCTGCCCGAGGGCGAGGACTACGTGTCCTGGATGAGCGCGAACCTGGACGCGCTCGTGTCGGCCCTCACCGCGTGAGCGTCCCCGCGGGGGTCCCCGCGCTGCGGCTGCGCGGCGCGGGGATGGCGTACGGCGGGCACCAGCTGTGGTCGGACCTGGACCTGGACGTGGCCCCCGGCGAGTTCGTCGCGGTGCTCGGCGCCAACGGCGCCGGCAAGTCCAGCCTGCTGAAGGTGGTGCTGGGTCAGCACGCGCTGCGCGCCGGCACCGTGGAGGTCGCCGGCCGTCCCGCGCGGCGTGGCGACCGCCGCATCGGCTACGTGCCGCAGCAGAAGGGGCTGGACCCCGCCACCCCGCTGCGCGCCCGCGACTTCGTGCGCCTGGGCCTGGACGGGCACCGCTGGGGGCCGCTGCTGCCGTCGCGGCGCGCGGGTCGCCGCGTGGACGAGGCGCTGGCGGCCGTGGGCGCCACCGCCTACGCCGACGAGCCCGTGGGGCGCCTGTCCGGCGGGGAGCAGCAGCGGCTGCGGGTCGCGCAGAGCGTCGTGGGCGACCCGGACCTGCTGCTGGCCGACGAGCCGCTGCTGTCGCTGGACCCGCACCACGCGGCGGCGGTGACCGCGCTGGTGGACGACTGCCGCCGCCGCACGGGCGCGGCGGTGCTGTTCGTCACCCACGACGTGAACCCGGTCCTGCCGTACGCCGACCGGGTGCTGTACCTGGCCGGCGGGCGCTTCCGCGTCGGCGCCCCGGACGAGGTGATGACGTCGCGGACGCTGTCGTCGCTGTACGGCTCGCCGGTGGAGGTGCTGCGCTCGGGCGGGCGCGTGCTCGTCGCCGGTGCCGCCGCCCCCGCCGAGCACCCGCACGCCCACGAGGAGGTCCCCCGGTGAGCGCCGTGACGTGGTCGGACGTGTTCGACTTCAGCGACTACGGCGCCCTGGTCGCCCTCGTGCAGAACTCCCTGTGGGCCGGTGCGCTGCTCGGCCTGGTCGGCGGGCTCGTCGGGGTGGTCGTGGTGGCGCGGGACCTGCCGTTCGCCGTGCACGGCACCGCGGAGCTCAGCTTCGCCGGTGGCGCCGGGGCGCTGCTGCTGGGCGTGGACGTCGTGGCGGGCTCGCTCGTGGGCTCGGTGCTGGCGGCCGTGCTGTTCGGGGTGCTGGGCCACCGGGCGCGCGAGCACAACTCCGCGATCGGCGTGCTCATGCCGTTCGGCCTGGGGCTCGGCGTGCTGTTCCTGGCCCTGTACGAGGGGCGTGCGGCGAACAAGTTCGGCCTCCTCACGGGGCAGATCGTCGCCGTGGACGACCCGCAGCTGGTGGCGCTGGCCGTCATCGCCGTCGTCGTGCTGGCGGCGCTGCTGGTGCTGTGGCGCCCGCTGCTGTTCGCGTCGCTGGACCCGGAGGTCGCGCAGGCGCGCGGGGTGCCGGTCCGGCTGCTGTCCCCGGTGTTCATGCTGCTGCTGGGGCTGTCGGTGGCGATGAGCGTGCAGGTCGTGGGGGCGCTGCTGGTGCTGGCGCTGCTGGTGACGCCGGCGGCCGCGGCGCTGCGGGTGAGCGCCTCCCCGTACCTGGTGCCGGTGCTGTCGGTGCTGTTCGCGGTGGTCTCCGTCGTCGGTGGCACGCTGCTGGCGCTGGGGTCGAGCGTGCCGATCAGCCCGTACGTGACGACGGTGTCGTTCCTGATCTACCTGGGGTGCCGGCTGGTGGCGCGGTTGCGGCGGCCCGCGGCCCGCACCGGTGCGGAGCCGGTGGCGGAACCGCTCACCGCCACCTGACGCAGCGGGCCGCGCCGGTCGCGTCACGGTCGGTGCGGTCCGTCCCCCGGGCGGGTCAGCGCGTTCGCCGCCGGGCGGGCCGGGCCCCTACCGTCCCGCCCGTGGAGCGCCCCGACCCCCTGGACCTGCTCGTCGGCGGGGAGGCCGGCGGGGACGTGCTCGCCGCCGTGCACGCCCTCGGCGGGCGCGACGTGCCGCTGCGCGAGGCCGCCGACCGCGCCGGCGTCGCCCGCGACGTGGCGGCCCTGGCGGTGCAGCGCCTGACCCGCGCCGGGCTGCTCACCCAGCGCCGCGACGACCCGGCCGCCGGGCTCGGCGCGGACACCTCGAACCCGTGCGCGGACGCCGTCGCCGACCTGCTGTGGGTGCAGCACGGGGTGCGCCGGCCGCGCGCGGCACCCGCCCGGGCGGCGACGGCGGGCGCGTCCCCGTTCACGATCGGCGAGCTGGACCTGAAGGCGCTGGTGCCGCGGGTCCTGCAGCTCCCCGACGGCCACGACGCGGCGGTCCTGCCCGGTGAGGACGCCGCCGGGCCGGACGCCCGCGAGGTGCGCGCGCTGGTGCTGCGGCTGGAGCGCGACGTGGACCGGCTGCTGGGCGGGCGCTGGCTGCAGCGCGCCCACGCCCGCTGGTGCGAGACGCGCGACCGCGACCTGCTGGAGCTGACCGGTGCCCTCGGCGCGGGCCTGCGGCAGGCCGCGCACGCGCTGCGGGCGGTCTCCGCCGCCCCGGCGGGGGCCGTGCGCGGCCCGGAGCGGGTGGGGGTGCTGGCGTGGGCGCACGCCGTGCACTGCCTGGACGCGGAGGTCACCGTCGCCCTCGGGGTGCGGCACCAGGTGCTGCTCGCGGTGGACCACGCCCGCGAGGTGGCCGAGCGCCGCGAGGCCGTCAAGGACTCCCTGCAGCGGGTGCTGCGCGAGCACGAGCTCGGCGGTGAGGCGCGCGCGGCCCGGCACGCCGGTGAGCTGACCCAGCGGCAGGAGCTGCTGGAGCGGGCGAAGCAGGCCGCCGGGGACCTCCTCGGCGACGGGACCGGACGGGCGGACGGCGTCGGCGCGGCGGGCGAGCGCCTGCTGGCCGCGCACGTGCACGAGGTGGCGACGACCGCCGCGGCGCACGTGCACCGGATGGCCGCCCACCCGGCGTGGGCGGCGTGGTGCGCCCGGTTCCCGGAGGTGGCGGCGGACCACCCGCTGACCGGGGCGCCGACGCGCTCGTCGTGGCGGGCGGGCGCGGTCGCACCCGCCCGGGGGTGAGGACGGCCGCGCCCGCAGCTCTCGCAGTAGTCACGAACCGCCCTGGACTCCCCGTCGACGTGGACGCGCTCGCTGCCGTCGGGGTTCTCCTCGTCGCGGGGCCACGGGATCGTCGTAGGGACGGCCGCCTTGCCGGAGTGGTGCGCGGTGCGCTCGACGTCGGTGAAGGTGCCCCCACGTCGCGGCGAGCAGGACGACCTCGGCGACCTGCGCGTCGTCGGTCCAGTTCCGGAACGGGGGCAGGTCGCCGTCGGCACGGAACTCGCGGGTGTTCTGCGCGGTGGGCCGGCCGCTCACCTGCAGGAGGCCGCAACCGGGTTCGCCGAGCACGCCGCGGACGATGCCGGTGTTGTCGACCTGCACGGCGGCTGCGGTGGACAGGATCCGCCCGGCCGTGCCGAGGACCCGGGCCGCTTCGCGGATCCGCTCGACCGGGACGTCGCAGGTCGTGGCGACCCCCTCCGGCGGGTGCTCCTCAACGCGTTCGGTGAACTGCTCGAACCCGACGACTTGCTCGTGGTCCACCCAGTCGTTCCCGGTGGTCTCGCGCAGCAGGCCGTTCAGGAGGGCGACGTTCGTGTCCGGCCACGGGGCCAGGTGCACGGTGGTGCAGAGACCCGGGGCGCTGGTCCCCTGCTCCGCCAGCAGTTCCTCGCTGCGCGCCACGACGCGGCTCATCGCGGTGTCCCGGTCGGTCTCGACGAGTTCACCGCCCTCGCGCACGTGGGGCCGGGTGAGCCGGTCCGGGGAGTTGTTCGCCTGCTGGCCGAATGCCGGCCGAAGAGGTCCGTCGGGCCGAGGCGGCCGTGGTCGACGCGGTCCTCCGCCCGGCCGCGCACCACCACGATCTCCCCGTCCTCGACGGCGGTGCCCAGGCCGTCGCCGTTGGAGTCAAGATCGACGCCGACCGCACCCGGCGGTCGACGTCGTCGGGTTCGACCTCGTCCCCACCGGCCCGGCCCACTACCGCGGTGACCGGTGCCCGGGGAACCCCGAGCCGGGTCCCGCCGGTGGGTCGGGCCCGGGGTCAGTAGGTTGTGCGGATGCCTCACCTGCTGCACCTGGACTCCTCCGCCGACCTGAGCCGGTCCCGCTCCCGCGCGATCACCGCAGCGTTCGCCGCGGCGTGGCGCGCCCGTGGCCCGGAGTTCACGGTCACCCACCGCGACCTGCACCGCGACCCGCTCCCGCACCTGCCCGACCCGGAGCTGCACTGGCCGGACGCGGCCCGCCGCCCGGACGCGAACCCGCCCGCGGCGCAGGACGCGTTGCAGCGGGAGGTCCTGGCCGAACTGCTCGCCGCGGACGTCCTGCTCGTGGGGGCGCCGCTGTACAACTACACGGTCCCCTCGACGCTGAAGGTCTGGATCGACAACGTCCACGTGCCGGGCGTCACCACGGGTGAGGGCGCGCAGCCGCTGGCCGGGCGCCCGGCGGTCGTCGTCAGCAGCCGCGGCGGCGTGTACGACGCGGGCACCCCCACCGAGACGTGGGACCACGGCGTGCCGGTGCTGCGGATCGTGCTGGGGAACGCGCTCGGCATGGACGTCCGCGTGGTGCAGACCAGCGCCACCCTCGCCGACCGGTTGCCGGAACTGGCGGGGCTGCGCGAGCGCGCCGATGCGGAGTTCACCGCGGCCGTGCGCGCCGCCGAGGAGCTCGCCGCGACCCTGTGAGGGTTCCCGGGCCGCTCATGACGGTTCTGTGACATCGGGACGGAACGGGATTGGCCGGGCCGGGCCACCGGGTAGCGGGTCGGCAGAGCACGAACCCGCTACCTGGAGGTACCTCCGATGTCCGGACCGTACGACGACGGCGCCCACGCGGCCGAGGAGAAGAAGGGCAGCCGCTGGTGGCTGTGGCTGCTCCTCGCGCTGATCGCCCTCGCGCTCATCGTGTGGGCGGTCCTCGCCTTCACGGGCGACGACGAGGACGACCTCGACGTGGAGGGGACGACGAGCGGCGTGACGGCGCCGGCGACCCCCGGCGAGGACGAGACCGGCGCGACGGCCACCGAGAGCCCCGAGGCCACCGACACCGCGACGGCCACCGCCACGGCGGACCCGACGGCGACCGCCGGCGGGACGGCCGGCGCGGTCGCCGCCGGTGCCCTGGTGGTGGGCGGCGTGGACGTCTTCGCCGACGGCACCGACCTGGCCGGCCTGATCGGGCAGCCGGTCGAGGCCAACGCGGTGGAGGTCCTCGAGGTGGTGGCCGACGAGGCCTTCTACGTCGGCCCCTCCGCGGACGAGGCGGTCCTGGTGCGGCTGCCGGAGTTCGCGGGGCAGGACGCCGCCGAGTCGCCGTTCACCGTCGAGCAGGGCGACGTCGTGAGCTTCACCGGGACCCTGGCGCAGGCCGACCAGGCGCTGGTGGACGACCTGCTGAACTACGACCCGTCGAGCACGCTGCAGCCGGGGGCGGCGTACGTCCAGGCGGAGACGATCTCCGGCGTGAGCTGACGCCGTCCCGCAGCACGCAGGGGCGGGGAGGACGGCGCTGCCGTCCTCCCC
>NZ_JBJLSE010000109.1:0-12748 GCF_050871845.1 Kineococcus arenarius subsp. arenarius | reverse complement strand
CCCCCCCCCCGCCCCCCCGCGCGCGCCCCCCGCCCCCCCCCAACCAACGTAGTGGGTGAGGACCGAACGGTCCACACCCTGGGCGCGACGACCCACCGCTAGGGTCGCGCCGTGCAGGAGCGCGCGAGCGGGGTCATGGCGCCCGAACGACGCCGGCGGCTGGTGCGGACCGCCGCGCGGGAGTTCGCCGCCGCCGGGTACGAGGCCGCGTCGCTGAACGGGATCATCCGCGACTGCGGGCTGAGCAAGAGCTCCTTCTACCACTACGTGGAGTCCAAGCGGGCGCTGTTCGACCTCGTCGTGCAGGACCTCGGCGGCGAACTGGCCACCGCCCTGCGGGCACCGGCACCGCGCGACCTGGCCGGCCCCCGCTTCTGGGACGACGTCGAGGACCTGCTGCACCGCCTGCTGGACCTGGCCCGCGCGGAACCCGCCTGGACCGACCTGGGGCGGGCGTTCTGGCTGCCGGGCGCCCCCGGCGGCGACGGCACCCCCCTCGCCCGGGCGCTCGCCGCGCTGCACGCCTGGCTGCTGGGAGCGCTGGAGACCGGCCGGGCCTGCAGCGCCGTGCGCGACGACCTGCCCGCCCCCCTGCAGGCCGACCTCGCCGCGGCCGTGCTGCGCGTGCTGGACGAGTGGGCCCTGCGGCACCCGGAGGCCCTCGCCGGCGACGAGGGGCGGCGCCTGGTGGGGGTGCAGTGCGCCGCGCTGCGCCGGCTCCTGGCGCCGGACGGCCCGCGAGCGCCCAGCTCGTGACCCCGTCGGCGCAACCCGTGGGCGACACCTTCGCCGAACCACTTCCACCGGGCACGCCGGCTTGCTAGGGTCCGGCCGGTAAGCGTTATCCGTACGGTTGACCGTACGGCTCGGTCGATGACGACTGGAGGGGCCATGGACCACGTCCGGGCACGAGGGACCGCGAGGGACCCGCGGTGAGCGGGCTCGGGGAACTGCGGGCGCTCAAGGGGCAGCAGGCGACGGGCACGCGCGACACGAAGATCGCCTACCTCTTCCTGCTCCCCTGGTTCGCGGGGCTGTTCCTCATCACGATCGGCCCGATGATCGCCTCGCTGTACCTGTCGTTCACCGACTACAACCTCATCCAGGCCCCCGAGTGGATCGGCCTGGAGAACTTCCAGCGGATGCTGAGCGACGACCGGCTGCACAACTCGCTGAAGGTCACGTTCCTCTACGTCTTCGTCTCCGTCCCGCTGCAGCTGGGGCTGGCGCTGGCGCTGGCGGTCTTCCTGGACCGGGGCCTGCGCGGCCTGGCCATCTACCGCTCGATCTACTACCTGCCCTCGCTGCTGGGCTCCTCGGTCGCCATCGCGGTCCTGTGGCGGCAGATCTTCGGCACGCAGGGCCTGATCAACCAGATCCTCGCGCTGGTCGGCGTCGACGGCCGCGGCTGGATCTCCGACCCCTCCACCGCGCTGGGCACCATCATCATCCTCAACGTGTGGACCTTCGGCGCCCCGATGGTCATCTTCCTGGCGGGCCTGCGCCAGATCCCGCGCATGTACTACGAGGCCGCCTCCACCGAGGGCGCCGGCAAGGTGCGGCAGTTCGCCTCCATCACCCTGCCGCTGCTGACGCCGATCATCTTCTTCAACCTGGTGCTGCAGCTGATCCACGCGTTCCAGTCGTTCACGCAGGCGTTCGTCGTGTCCGGCGGCACCGGCGGACCCAGCGACTCGACGATGTTCTACACGCTGTACCTGTACCAGAGCGGCTTCAAGAACTTCGACATGGGCTACGCGTCCGCGCTGGCGTGGATGCTGCTCATCATCATCGCCATCTTCACGGCCATCAACTTCTACGCGTCGAAGCTGTGGGTGTTCTATGACGACTGAGATCTCGCCCGCCCGCCGCGGCGCCGCGGCGACGTCGCCCCCCCTGCGGCCCTCGCGCCGGGACGAGGCGCCGTGGCCGAGCCGGTTCCGCTCCGGGCTGAAGCACGCAGCGCTGATCCTGGCCGCCTTCGTCATGCTCTACCCGGTGCTGTGGATGATCGCCGGCTCCCTGCGCTCGCAGGACCAGATCTTCCAGGCCCCCGGCCTGTGGGTCTCCGACCCGCAGCCGCAGAACTACACCAGCGGCTGGGACGCCCTGACGTCCCCGTTCGGGCACTACATGCTCAACTCGGCGATCATCGCGATCGGCTGCATCCTGGGGAACCTCGTCTCCTGCTCGCTGGCCGCCTACGCCTTCGCCCGCATGGAGTTCCTGGCGAAGAAGGCGCTGTTCGCCGTCATGCTCATGACGATCATGCTGCCGATCCACGTCGTGATCGTCCCGCAGTACATCCTGTACTCGCAGCTGGACTGGCTGAACACCTTCCTGCCCATGATCGTGCCCAAGGTGCTGGCCACCGACGCGTTCTTCATCTTCCTCATGGTCCAGTTCATCCGCGGCATCCCGCGCGAGCTGGACGAGGCGGCGCGCATCGACGGCTGCGGTCACTTCCGCATCTTCGGCCGCATCATCCTGCCGCTCATGGTGCCCGCCCTGGCCACCACCGCGATCTTCACGTTCATCTGGACCTGGAACGACTTCTTCAGCCAGCTGATCTTCCTGACCGACCCGGACATGTACACGGTCCCGGTGGCCCTGAGCTCCTTCATCGACGCGACCTCCGAGTCCTCCTGGGGCTCGCTGTTCGCGATGAGCGTGGTGTCCCTGGTGCCCATCTTCCTGGCGTTCCTCTTCGGTCAGCGCTTCCTCATCAAGGGCATCGCCACGACCGGCGGCAAGTAGCCCACCGACCTGCAAGCACCCTCGAACGTTGCCGGGCACGGACGCCCGGCGGAAGGACGGTCCCCGTGCCCACCCCCACCCCGCGCCGCCCCGTCTCCCGGCGGGCCTTCGGCGGCCTCGTCGCCGGCACCGCCGCCACGGCCGGCCTCGCCGCCTGCGGGGGCGGATCGGCCAGCAGCGAAGGCCCGGTGACGCTGCGCTTCACCTGGTGGGGTGCCGACGCACGACACCAGTACACGCAGCAGATCATCGAAGCGTTCAACGCCGAGAACCCCGACATCACCGTCGAGGGCGAGTTCACCGAGTGGTCCGGGTACTGGGACCGGCTGGCCACGAACGTCGCCGCCAACGACGCGCCCGACATCATCCAGATGGACGCCATCTACCTGCGCTCCTACGCCGACCGCGGCGCCCTGCTGGACCTCTCCCAGCTCGACGGCCTGGACACCTCCGCGATCGACTCCACCGCGCTGGACACCGGGGAGACCGGCGAGGGCCTGTTCGGCCTCGTCTCCGGCGTCGTGCCGCTGGCCATCATGACCAACCCCGGCCTGGTGCAGGCCGCCGGGCAGCAGATGCCCGACGACACGACGTGGACGTGGGCCGACTACGAAGCGCTCGGCGCGGCGATCACCGCCGGCAGCCCGGAGGGCACCTACGGCGTCGCCAACGGCGGCATCGACGAGGCGGGGCTGCAGCTGTGGGTCAAGCAGCTCGGCGGCGCGTTCTACGACGACGAGGGCAACGTCACCCTCGAGCCCGCCATGGTCACCGACTGGTACGAGTACAACCTCGGCCTCATCCAGTCCGGCGCCGCCGGCCCGGTGACCCTGGCGATGGAGAAGGCCGTCGCCGCCCTCGACCAGAGCGGCATCGCCACCAACACGACCGCGATGCAGCCCTACTGGGCCACCCAGATCACGGCGCTGGCCGGTGCCAGCGGGCAGCCGCTGGCCCTGCTGCGCCCGCCCACCCAGTCCACCGGCGGCGAGCCCGGCGTGTACTACAAGCCCTCCATGTTCTGGTCGGCGTCCGCGCGCACCGAGCACCCCGAGGCCGTCGCCACGTTCCTGGACTACCTGGTGAACTCCGAGGCGGTCGCCGACCTCATGCTCACCGAGCGCGGCATCCCCGCCAACACGCAGATCCGCGAGTACATCACCCCCAAGCTGTCCGAGACCGACCAGCTGGCGATCGAGTACACCGACTCCCTGGCCGACATCGTCGAGGACACCCCGCCGTCCGCTCCGGCGGGCGCCTCCAACATCGAGGAGGTCGTGCGCCGCTACGGCTCGGAGGTCCTCTTCGGCCAGCAGCAGCCGGCGGCCGCCGCGGAGGCGATGGTCGAGGAGCTGACGAACTCCGTCGAGTCCGCCTGACCGTCCCCGACGGGCGACTCGCGCACCTGCGCTGCATCTCAACCCCGCACCACCCGGGCCCCGGCCCGGGTGGTGCACCACCGGTCGACGACGACAGTGGGAGAAGACATGACCACCAGCCCGAGCCCCGCCCCCTCGCGCCGCACCGTCGGCCTCGGCACCCTCGGAGTCGCCGCCGCTGCGGGCCTGTCCGCCTGCGGCGGCGAGACCGGCAGCGGCGGTGACTCCGGGCCCGCCCGGCTGCGGTTCACCTGGTGGGGCTCGGACGCCCGCCACGAGTACACGCGCAAGATCATCGAGGAGTTCAACGCCGCGAACCCGGACATCGTCGTCGAGGGCGAGTTCACCGAGTGGTCGGGGTACTGGGACCGCCTGGCGACCTCGACGGCCGCCAACGACTCCCCCGACGTCATCCAGATGGACGCGGGCTACCTGAAGTCCTACGCCGACCGCGGCGCGCTGCTGGACCTGTCGAAGGAGGACGGCCTCGACACCGGCGGGATCTCCGACGACGACCTCGCCCTCGGCGAGTCCGACGGCGGCCTGTACGCGGTCGTCCAGGGGGTGGTGCCGCACGCCATCGTGACGAACGCCCAGATCCTCGAGGCCGCCGGTGTGCCGGTTCCGGACGACACCACGTGGACGTGGGAGGACTACGCCCGGATCGGCAAGGCCGTGACCGACGCCGGCCTGCCGGGCGTGTACGGCATCCAGACCGAGGGCGTGCAGGGACCGCCCGTGGAGAACTGGGCGATGCAGGTCGGCGAGACGCTGTTCACCGAGGACGGCGGGGTGGGGATGAACCCCGACACCCTCGCCTCGTTCTGGGAGTACCACCTGGGCCTGGCCGAGTCGGGCGCCGGCACCCCCGTCACCCTGACCATCGAGCGCAACCCCACATCCTCCGCGCTGGACCAGTCCGGCACCGCCACCAACACCGTGGCCTTCGCCCCCTGGTGGTCCACCCAGCTCACCGCCCTGGCGAACGCGTCGGGGCAGCGGCTGGTCCTGCTGCGCCCCCCGGCGCAGACCCCGGGGGGCGACCCGGGCCTGTACTACAAGGCGTCCATGTACTGGTCGGTGTCCTCGCGCACGGAGCACCCCGAGGCTGCGGTGCGGTTCATCAACCACCTGTCCACCTCCGAGGCGGTCGCCGACCTCATGCTCACCGAGCGGGGCATCCCCGCCAACCCGGCGTTCCGCGAGCGGATCGCCGACAAGCTCTCCGAGACCGACCGGGCCGCGCTGGAGTACGTGAACTCCATCGAGGACGTCGTCAACCCCGCGCCCCCGATCCCCCCCGTGGGCGCCTCGTCCGCCGGGGAGATCATCACGCGGATCGGGTCCGACGTCCTGTTCGGCCGGCAGAGCCCCGACGGCGGCGCGCAGGCCTTCGTCGACGAGCTCACCGCCCAGCTCGAATCCGCCTGAACACCTCAGACCACCACCGTCACGACCGACCGCGAGGAGAACCGATGAAGCCGTCGACGACGCCGGGCGCATCGACCACGACGCGCAGGCCACTGACCCGCCGTGCCTTCGGCGCCGGCCTGGCCGGCACCGCCGCGACCGCCGGCCTGGCCGCCTGCGGTGGCGGCGACGGTGGTTCCGGGACCGCCGAGGGCGGCTCCGCCCTGCGCTTCACCTGGTGGGGTTCCGATGCCCGCCACGAGGCCACCGAGAGGGCCCTCGACGCCTTCCGGGCGGAGCACCCCGACATCACCGTCTCGGGGGAGTTCACCGAGTGGTCCGGGTACTGGGACCGCCTGGCCACCACGGTCGCGGCGAACGACGCCCCGGACGTCATCCAGATGGACGTCCTGCAGCTGCGTTCCTACGGCGACCGCGGCGCGCTGCTCGACCTCGCCGACGCCGGCATCGACACCAGCGGCATCCCCTCGGACACCTTGAGCACGGGCCGCACCGACGACGGCTTGTTCGCCGTCCCCGTGGGTGTGAACGCGCACGTCATCGTCGCCAACCCGGCGCTGTTCGAGGCGGCCGGCGTGCCGCTGCCGGACGACACCGCGTGGACGTGGCAGGAGGCCGCGGACATCGCCCTGCGCATCTCGCAGAGCGGCCAGCCGGGCGTGCACGGGTGGCAGACCATGGGCCTGGACGAGGCCAGCCTGCAGCTGTGGGTCTCCCAGCTCGGCGGGGAGTTCTACGGCGACGGCACCGAGGTCACGCTCGACCCGGCCCACGTCGCCTCGTGGTGGGAGTACAACCTCGGCACGATCCAGTCCGGTGCCGCCGCCCCGGCCACCGTGGCGGTCGAGCGCCAGGCCGCCGGGCTGAGCCAGTCCGGCACCGCCACCAACACCGCCGCGATGGCGGTGTGGTGGGCGAACCAGGTCACCGCGCTCTCCTCGGCCGCCGGCCAGGAGATGGTGCTGCTGCGCCCGCCGCTGCAGGAGGCGGGCGGCGCGCCGGGCGTCTTCTACAAGGCGTCCATGTTCTGGTCCATCTCCTCGCGCACCGAGAGCCCCGAGGCCGCGGCGACCCTCGTGGACTGGCTCACCAACTCCCCCGAGGCGGCCGAGATCCTTCTCACCGAGCGGGGGATCCCCAGCAACCCCGAACTGCGCGAGCAGATCGCCCCGCTCTTGCAGCCGTCCGACGCGCAGTCCGTGGAGTACGTGGAGTCCCTCGAGGACGTCGTCGTCCCCGCGCCGCCGGCAGCACCCCCCGGCGCCAGCACCGTCCAGGACCTCGTCAACCGCTACGGCTCCGAGGTGCTGTTCGGCCGGCAGACGCCGCAGGCCGCCGCCGAGGCGATGGTCGCGGAGCTGCAGAGCAACGTGTCCTCGGCCTGAGCGCCGCGGCCCGAGAACCCCTTCCGCACCGCCACCCCGAACCAGCCAGGAGGCAGCCCCCGTGACGAGCACTTCGTCCCCCCGCTCCGTCGTCGTCGTCGGCACCGGCGGCATCGCCGCCGCCCACGCGCGCGCCCTCGCCGCGCTGGGCGACCGGGTCCGCCTCGTCGCCGCCGTCGACGTCGACGCCGGGCGGGCGCAGGCGTTCGCCGAGCAGTGGGGGGTGCCGCGCGCCGCCACCGACCTGGCGGACGTCCTGGCCGACACCGCGGTGGACCTCGTGCACGTCTGCACGCCGCCCAGCGCGCACGTGCCCGTGGCCGAGCAGGCGCTGGCCGCCGGGGCGAGCGTCGTCGTGGAGAAGCCCATCGCGCTGTCCCTGGCGGAGACCGACCGGCTCCTCGCCGCCGAGGCGGCCTCGGCGGGGTCGGTGGCCGTCGTCTCCCAGCACCGCTTCGGTTCCGGGATCCAGCGGCTCGGCTCGATCGTCGCGGACGGCACCCTGGGCCGCCCCCTCGTCGCCACCTGCCTCACCCAGTGGTACCGCCCCGACGAGTACTTCCTCGTCCCCTGGCGCGGCACCTTCGAGCTCGAGGGCGGCGGGCCCACGATGGGCCACGGCATCCACCAGATGGACGTGCTGCTGTCGGTGCTGGGGCCGTGGGAGGAGGTCAGCGCCATGGCCTCGCAGGGGGCGCGGCCCACGCGCACCGAGGAGGTCTCCGTGGCCACCGTGCGGTTCGCCTCCGGCGCGCTGGCGAGCGTGGTGAACTCCGTGGTCTCCCCGCGCGAGACGACGATCCTGCGCTTCGACCTCGAGCTGGCCACCGTGGAGGTGCACCACCTGTACGGCTACGGCGACGACGACTTCACCGTCACCGCCGCGCCCGGCCACGAGGAGGCCGCCACCACCGCGTGGGCGCGCGAGCCGCAGGGCGTCCCGAGCGGCCACGAGGCGCAGTTCCGCGCCGTGCTCGACGCCCTCGACCGCGGCGAGGTGCCGCCGGTGCCGCTGACCGCCGCGCGCGAGACCCTGGAGCTCGTCGCCGCGATCTACCGCTCGGCCTTCACCGGCGGCGCCCCGGTGCGCCGGGGCGAGATCGACGCGGACGACCCCTTCGCGGCCCGCATGGACGGCACCGGCGCCCCCTGGGCCCGGGTCCCCAGCGCCCGCTGACACCCCACCCGCGAGAGGAAACCCCACCCCGATGAGCACCACCACCACGGCGACGGCGCTCGAGCTCGACGACACGACGCGCGGGCGGCTCGTCGTGCGCGCGGGCGACGTGGACATCGCCACCTACGTCCACGACGGCGACTTCGCCGCGAGCGAGTCCCGCAAGCCGTACCTGCACCCGCTGCGCACGCTCGACGGCGCGGTCGTCACCGCGTACCGACCGAACGACCACCGCTGGCACAAGGGCCTGCAGATGACCGCCTCGCACGTGTCGGGGCAGAACTTCTGGGGCGGCGGCACCTACGTGCACGGCGAGGGCTACGTGCCGAAGGACAACGTCGGGCAGATGCGCCACGACGCCTTCGACGCCGTGCAGGCCACCGGTGACGCGGTGACGTTCACCGAGCGGCTGACCTGGATCGCCTCCACCGGGCAGGAGTGGGCGCGCGAGGTGCGCACGCACTCGTTCGGCTCCGTGGACAGCGACCGCGGGACGTGGACCCTGGACTTCAGCACGGAGATCACCAACACGCGCGGCGAGCCGCTGGAACTGGGCAGTCCCACCACGCACGGGCGCCCCGCCGCCGGCTACACGGGGTTCTTCTGGCGCGGCCCGCGCGGCTGGACCGGCGGAGACATCACCACCCCGGACCGCACCGGCGAGGACGCCATGGGCACCTCCAGCCCGTGGCTGGCGTACTCCGCCGCGCACGACGAGGTCGACGGCGGCGGCACCCTGCTCGTCCTGGCCGGCTCGGCGTCGACCACCTCGAACCCGTCGGTGCCGCTGCACTGGTTCGTGCGGCACAACCCCTTCCCTGCCATCGCACCGTCGTTCGCCTTCTCGGACGAGGTCGTCCTCGCCGACGGCGAGTCGCTGCGGCTGCGGCACCGCGTCGTCGTCGGCGACCGGATCTGGGACCGGGACGAGATCGAGGCCGTCGCCGCCGCGAACGCGCTCGACGCGACCCCGTGACCCCCGCCGGTGAGGTGCCCGAGTTCCCCGGGGCGGTCGGCCTGTCGGAGCTGAACGTCTACCCCTGGCAGACCGCCGACGACCTGCACGGCGGTTCCCCGCACCTGCACACCACCTGCTCCGAGGCGTACGTCGTCGTCGGCGGCCGCGGTGAGCTGCACACCCTCACCGCGGCCGGGTACGACGAGCACCCCCTCGCCGTCGGCGACGTCGTCTGGTTCACCCCCGGCACGATCCACCGCGCCGTCAACGTCGAGGACCTCAGGGTCGTCGTCGTGATGCAGAACTCCGGTCTGCCCGAGGCCGGGGACGCCGTCATGACGTTCCCCCCGGAACACCTGCGCGACGCCGAGACGTACCGGCGGGCGGCCTCGGTGCTCGGCCCGGACGGCTCCCCCTCCCCCGAGCGCGCGCGGGCGCGCCGCGACCTGGCGGTGGAGGGTTTCACCGAGATCCTGCGCCGCACCCGCGAGGGCGACGGCACCGCGCTGGCGGAGTTCCACGCGGCGGCCGCCGCGATCGTGCGGCCCAGCACCGGCCGCTTCCGCGAGCGCTGGCTGGCCGGTGCGGCCGACGTGGCCCGCCGCACCGGCGAGCAGATCGACGCCCTGGAACGCGGCGACGGCTCGCACCTGGCCACGGGGACGGTCACGCGCCTGGAGCGCCCCGACCCCACCGCGCTGGGGATGTGCGGGTTCCTCGCCCCCTACGACGCCGCCCGCGCAGCCGCCCGCACAGCCGCCGGAGGCTGACCCGGACGGGTCGGCGACGGGTTCCGGATCGCCCCCGCCGCGCCCACCGGACATGCTGGCGGCGGGGGCCGCCGCACGGGTGGCCGCGAGCGGGCGGGAGGTCCGGGCGGGTGCGAGCGCTCATCGTGGAACAGGGCTGGAGCCGGGGGGCGCTGGCCGCCGCGCGGGCGCTGGACGCCGCGGGCTGGATCGTGGGCGTGGCCACGCCCGCCGGCCCGCGCGCAGGGCTGGCGGTCTCCTCCCGGGCCCGCCGCGCCCACCACCTCCTGCCCGGCCTGCACCCGGCGCCGGTCTTCGTGCGGGCCGTGGCCGCCGCGGTGCGCGCCGGTCGCTACGACGTCGTGTTCGGCGCCGGGGAGGCGGAGGTGACGGCCCTGTCGGCCGCCCGCGGGGTCGTGGCCGCCGCGGGCGCCGTCGTGCCGCACGGTCCCCACGAGCAGCTGCTGCGCGCGGTGGACAAGGCGGAGCTGTCGCGGGCCGCGAGCGCCGTGGGCATCGCCGTGCCGGACGTGCTGGAGGCCGCCGACGTGCCCGACGAGCGCACCGCCTGCATCGTCAAGGCCGACCGCCACGCGAACCCGGACGTGGCGGGGTCCCCGCCGCGCATCGACACGACCGTCGTGACCGGCCGCACCGCCGTGGCCCGGCGGGTGGAGCAGATCCGCGCGCTCGGCGCGCAGGCGCAGGTGCAGGTCCTGCACCCGGGCACCCTGATCGCGTACGCCGTCGTGCGCGGGCCCGGCGGCGTGGTCGCCGAGTCGATGCAGCGCGCCGAGCGCATCTGGCCGCCGGGGGCGGGGGCCAGCGCCCGCGCCGTCACCGTGGAGGTCGACGAGGAGCTCGCGGCGCGGGCGCAGGCGCTGCTGGCGTCCCTGGACCTCCTCGGCCTGGCCGAGCTGCAGTACGTGCGCGACGCCGACGGCACCGCGCGCCTCATCGACCTCAACGCCCGCTTCTACGGTTCGCTGTCGCTGGCCGTGGCCGCCGGCGCGAACCTGCCCGCCGCGTGGGGCGACGTCGCCCTGGGCCGCGCGCCGCGGCCCGTGCGGGCGCGGGCGGGCGTGCGGTACCAGTGGGGCTGCGCCGACGTTCGCCGGGCGCTGGCCGAGCGCCGCGGCGGCCTGGTGCGCGACCTGGCGACCACCCTGGCCGCCGCGCCCGGCGCGCAGCACAGCGTCGCCTCGCTGCGCGACCCCGGCCCGGCGCTGGCCCGGCTGGGCGCGGGGCTGCGCGCCGGGTAGGAGCGTCAGGAGGGGGCGGCGCGCAGGTGCGCGAAGTCGTTGTGCCGCAGCACCTGCCACGGCCCGCGCGGGTCACCGTCGGGCAGGGCCCGCACCTCGCTGATGCCCGTGGGGTCCACGTGCATCCGGTGCATGACCACCCGCGGCACCGCCAGGGCGTCCACGACGGTGAGCTTGACGGGGTACATGTGGCTGACCAGCAGGACGCGCCCGCCGGGGTGCTCGGCGGCCAGGCGCTCGCGCACCCGCGCCACCCGGTCGCCGACCTGCTCCAGGGACTCCCCGCCCGGGACGGGCGCGGTGCTCTGCCGGCGCCAGGCGGCCTGCGCGCCCGGGTGGTCGCGGTCCACCTCGGCAGGGGTCCGGCCCTCCCAGTCTCCGAAGTCGATCTCCCGCAGGTCCTCCTCCACCCGCAGCGCCAGCCCCAGGGCGGCGGCGACCTCCTCGGCGGTCTGCCGCGCCCGCAGCACCGGGCTGCACGCCAGGACGTCGGCGCCGCCGGTGCCGCGCAGCGCGGCCGCCAGCCGCCGGGCCTGCTCGCGGCCCACCTCGGACAGCGGCGGGTTCTCGCCCGTGCAACCGCTCAGGCGGCCCTGCGCCGTGTGGGCCGTGGCCCCGTGCCGCGCCAGCAGGAACGTCGTCCCCGCTGCCGCCCCTGCCGTGCCCGTCGCGCCCACCCGCGTCACCGTGCTCCCTCGATCGCCGTCCACCGGTGCGGGGAGCCGCAGCACCCCGCACCGGGGCATCCTCGCGCACGTCCGGGCCGTGGGCCGAGCTCCGCGCAGCGGTGCGGTGTCAGCGCAGGAGCTCGGCGGTGCGGCGGGCCGCCTTGCGGATG
Organism: Kineococcus arenarius subsp. arenarius; assembly: GCF_050871845.1. Taxonomy (NCBI): domain Bacteria; kingdom Bacillati; phylum Actinomycetota; class Actinomycetes; order Kineosporiales; family Kineosporiaceae; genus Kineococcus; species Kineococcus arenarius. The sequence goes on along the minus strand of NZ_JBJLSE010000109.1, from coordinate 812 downwards.
CCGGCCCGTTCGTCCAGCCAGCCACCCGCCACGCCGACGACCGGCAGCTTGCCGATCACCCGGGTGAGCGCGTTCCCGCGAGGTCGCTCGTCCAGGAGCTGCCGCACCTCGAAGAAGGCGCGGGCCAGGTGCCAGACGGTGCGAGCGGCCCGCCGGGCACCGCTGCCGCCGGTGTCGTCGGCCTGGTCGTTGTCGTCGGCGTCCAGGCGGTGCTCGGCCTCCTCGGAGGCGGGCAGCGGCGCCGGGGCGGGCTGCAGGTGGCGGTCGAAGAGCACCTCCGCCAGCAGCGGCACCCAGTCCGCGGGGGCGGTGCGGCCGTGCTCACGGGCGGTGGCGCACACCGCCAGCCCGGCGGCGGAAGCTCCCAGGGCCGCCTGCAGCGGCACCCGGTCGGCCAGGGCCCCGGCGAAGCGGGGCGTGGCCGCGGCCAGACCGGCGCTGACCCCGATCCGGGTCACCCACCAGTCCACGCGCTGGTCCAGGGGCCGCCCGGCCCACTGCGGCGACGCTGGGGTGACCTCGCCCAGAGCGCGGTCGCGCAGGGCGTCCAGGGCCCGCGCCGGGAACGGGGCCGTGGGCGGCGGGTCCTCGTCCAGACCGAGCCAGCGCCCCGGATCGCTCAGGACGTGGTCCACCATCGCGGCGTAGACGGCCAGCGCGCGCGTGAGCTGCGGACCGCTGACGGCCTCGGCGCGGTCCTCGCTCAGGAGCGGTCGCGCTTCGTGGTGGCCTCCTGGCCGGCGTCGAGGTCGATGTGCTCCTCGCGCACCTCGGCGGAGACGGTCTGCTCCTCCTGCACCGTCTGCGTCCCC
>NZ_JBJLSE010000108.1:0-13048 GCF_050871845.1 Kineococcus arenarius subsp. arenarius | reverse complement strand
GCCGCCAACGTGGCCGACGCCGCCGCTGAGCTGGGCGCGCACGTGCTGCTGGTCGACCTGGACCAGCAGGGCAACGCCACCGCCCTGACCGACGCCACCGCCCGCGTCTTCGACGGCAACGCCTTCGGCAAGCCGCAGCAGCTGACCGTTTCCGACGCCCTCTACGCCGCGCAGGAGCGTGCCGGCGCCGCGGTGCAGGCCGGCACCGTGCACCAGGTCGCAGTGCCGGCCGGTGAGCACTGGTCGTCGCGGCTGCGGGTAGCTCCTGCTAACCAGGACTTGGCCGCCCGCAACGGCGAGTCCTTCCCCGGCGCAGCTCAACGACTGGCCGTGGCTCTGCAGGAGGCTCCGGGTCCGCTGGACCTGGTCGTGCTCGACTGCGGGCCCAGCCTGGGCGGGCTGTTCCTGGCCGCGATGCACGCCGCTGATGCGGTGGTGGTGGCCACCGAGGCAGCCGACAACGCCCTGGAGGGCATCCCGCGCACCCTGGAGGTCCTGGCGCAGGTGCGTACTGCCCGCGGGGGTTCCGCCCCGGCGCTGCTCGGGGTGTTGCCCACCGCGCTGGCGCGTGAGGCCAGACAGGGCGAGCTGCTGGACTTCCTGCGCTCCTCCTACCCCGACGTGCTGACCTCGGTGCCCAGGCGGGCGGTGGTGCGCCAGGCCGAGGGCGCCCACGCCCCGGTGCGCGCCTTCGGCGCCGCTGGCCGGGAGGTCGCCGACGTCTACCGCCAGCTCGCCGAGCATGTCTTGCACGTCGCCGGCATCCGCCCGCACGAGGAGGTCTCCTGATGCCCAAGCCCACCACCCGCCTGCCTCAGGTCGCTCCCCCGGCGCCGGAGTCGATGCCGCCAACCCCGGTGCTCACCCCGGCGCCGGACAACGGCCAGCCCTTCGCCCAGCAGCCCAGCCAGCAGCCCGCCACCGAGCCGGCGCCCGTGCGCATCCCGCGACGCGGCAAGCAGCTGGGAGCACGCATCCCCACCGACCTGTACGAGCGCCTGGCCGCATGCGCGCAGGCCACCCGCATCCCGCAGGGCCGGTTGATCGAGCGGGCACTGGATGCGGAGCTGAAGGTCCACGGCTTCTAGCCAATGGCTACCTAACGGCTACCCGATGGCTACCATTCTGGTAGCCATCGGGTAGCCAATGGCTTGTTACCGGCTACAACGCGGGCTGCTCAGCGTCCAAGGCTTGCGCCAGCTTCTTGGCCTCGTGCAGCAGGCGGCCGACGGTGCCGATGGGCACGTCCATCTCCGCGGCGATCTCGCGGTGCTTCAGGCCCTGGGCGCGCAGCTCCACGGCCCGGTCGCGGCGGGCCTTGGCGCGGGCCAGGAAGTCCTCACGCGGCTCGGCCACGATCCGGCGGATGGTGCGCGGGTGTACGCCGAACTTCTCGGCTGCCTCACGGGCGGTCAGCTTCCGTCGCTGTGGAGTCTCAGCGCTCACAGGACCTCCCCAAGGATCGCCGCCCGGTCCACCTTCCTCGCCAAGGATGCCTTAGCAGCGTTGCGGCGGCGTGCCTCAAGCTGCGCCGGGGTGCTGGCCTGGCCGCCGCGCCGGCGGCCGTCCTGCACGGCCGGCTCGCTGAGGCGGTTGGTGGTGGCCGCGCCCTTGGCGCGGGCCTGGGCGGCGCTGGGCTGGGCTGCGCGCTTGTGCCCGCGGGCGCTCTGGATGCGCACCAGGCCCTCGCGGGAGAAGTTGCGCCAGACCCAGCGGGCCACGGACTGCGCGGTGTGCCCAACCTCGGGCTGCGGCAGGGGCACGGCGAACTCGGTGTTGATGTTGATCGCCACCGCGGTGACGGTCTGCTCCCACTCCTCGCGCTGCTCGTAGCGGTAGCGGGCTCGGTACGCCCAGGTGCGCAGCGCCTCGAAGAGGTGGTGGTTGCGGCCCAGGCCGCTCTGCTCGCGGGCGTGCTTGGGCAAGGAGCGCGGCAGCAGGGTGCCCAGGCCCTCGGCGAGCTCGCCGAGCTCGTAGGGGCGCGCCCGGCCCCAGTAGGGGTGCCAGCTCTCGTGGGTGGGGTTCTTCGTCAGCAGCCCGGCGTAGCCGGCGTCGCCATCCAGGGCCCGGCGAAGGCCCTCCTGCACGCGGGCGGCCAGGGCCAGGGGGGCGGTGCGGGCGGCGTCGGTGCGGCACACGGGGGCCGAGAGCACCCAGCCGACGTGCCCGCGGCCGCTGACGCCCTCGGCGACCCAGGACGGCTCGGGGTGCTCCAGGGGCCGACTGATGGCCCGCAGGAGGGTGTCGGGGTGGTCGACGTCGACGACGAGCATCGACAGCAGCGCCTTGGGGGAGTGCTCGAGGTAGCGGCGGGCCAGGGCATCAGGACGGCTCTGGCGCCAGCAGCCACGGGTGAGGTCGTCGGTGGCCAGGGGACGTCGCGGGGACCACGCAGCGGTCCAGCCCTGCGCATCCAGGCGCCCGTCCAGCCCCGTGCCCAGTGGCGCGTCCAGCTGCGCGCCGGCAGGCGCGCTGAGCTGGTCGCTGGGCTGCGCGCGAGGAGCAGCGCTGGCCTTGCCTGGCATGGCGGCAACCGTGGCAGCAAGATCCCTCGGCACTGCCCAGACACGCCGACCGCACGCCGATTTTCTTCGGGTGGGGCGACCAGGAGTCGGTAGCCAAATCAGGTAGTTCCGCTCCGGCCGGCTTCCGGACCTCCCTCACGGCCCCTCCTGCGGACCCAGCCACAGACAGGCGAGCTCCCCGCAAGCCGCTTGTCCGCGTGCACTGGCGTGCCCTCCTGCCGTCCACGCTGCTATTCAGCCCCACCAGCTTCTCCACCTCGCCCACAGCAGGCTCAGTCGGGTCGAGCCAGGTGGCGCTCCGGAGAGCACCCTGGGCAGGTGAGCGAGTCTCCCTGCCCCTCCGGCCCTGCGGACCGACACGACGCCGCGGCACCGGAGCCGTACCGGTCCTGGCTGCGGGTGGAGGTGAACACCGCGCCGCTGCCGAGTCAGAGTTCGCCGCGCCCGGGCCCGGTCACCGACGCGACCGACGAGCGGCTGGCCGTCCTGCGCCGGCGGGTGGTCGAGCCGGTGGTGCGCAGCCTGCTGGCACCACAAGAGCTGGAAGCGCTCAGCGTGCACTGGGGCGTGGACGGCGAGGTCGGTGACGTGTGGGTGCGCATCGACGTGCCGGGGGAGCGGCACGAGCAGTGGCTGCCCTCGCCGTGGCACGAGAGCGACCCGGCGGGCGCGGGTGAGGCTGCGCAGGCGCCGCCGACAGAAGCCGAGGTCGCCGCCCAGCTGGCGCACCAGCTCGAGGACTGGGTGTGCGAGACGTCCTTCGCCTGGGGCCAGCAGCGCACCGCCCGCTACGAGCTGCCCGCGGACTAGCTACTCAGCCGTGGGGCCCGAGCCCCACGCCTCACGGCCCACACGATGGCGGTGCGCACCGGCGGGACTGCGCACTGCCGGGCGATGTTCAGGGCAGGGGCGCGAAGGTGTGCGGGGCCTCGTTGACCAGTGAGCGCGCGGCGCGGGCCAGGGCGGCGTCGTCGATGGTGTAGGTGGCGTCGATGCGCACCTCGGCCTCGTCCCAGCGGGCCGCGGCCTGCTGCTCGGGCAGGGCGGTCAGCTCGGCGACCAGCTGCTGGTGCTCACGCTGGGCCTGCTCGATCAAGGCGGCGGTGATGGGCAGGGCCAAGGCGCGGTAGGCCTGCGCCACCCAGGGCAGGGGGTAGTTCAGCTCGTCCTCGTAGGCGTCCAGGGTGCCGAGCAGGCCGGCGTTCATGACCATGCCGTGGAAGGTCAGCGCCAGGTGCAAGGCGGCGTCGCCGTCGTAGCCGGGTGCGGTGGTCAGCTGCGGCTGGCGGGCGCGGTTCCAGATGGCCTCGAAGCGCTCATCGCTGACCGGACTGCCAAAGACGCTGCCCACGCTGCTGCCCACGGGATCGTTCACGTCTTCGACCGTAGCCGCGCATGGCTGAGTGGGCGCCGGGCTTGGTGCGTGGGGCGGCGGTGGTGGGCGGCTCGGGGGCTCACGCCAGGGCGGAGACGACCGGTTCCAGCAGGCGCTCCAGGGCGTCGGCGTCTTCGCGCAGGGCGGTGCTGAGCAGGACCTGCTGCTCGTCCAGGACCCACCCGGCCGGCTGCTGCAGCGGCAGCAGCCGCAGGTGCAGGGTGAAGGGGCGCACCCGCCGGCCCAGGCGTGGTGCGTAGGCGTTGACGAAGCGGGTCAGGTGCAGCGGGTCGCTGCTGCCGCGCCGGCCGCGGCAGCGTTCGATCTCGCCGTGCTTGACCTCGCGCAGCCAGTGCCGGATGCCGTGGTGGTGCCGCTCGGCGAGGGTGCGCATCGCGGGCAGGTCCTCGAGCCCGTGCCAGTCCGGCGGGGCAGGTGGTGCTGCTTCTCGTAGCTCCTCGGGTGTCGTGGGGGGCTGCGTGAGTGGTACCTGGTGCAGGGCGCGGGCCCACCAGATCGGCCACTCGCGCACGGCCTGGCTGAGGTCCACGTCAGCGCCGACGTCGGCGCCGACGTCGTCTTCGTCGGGCGTGAGGTGGTGACCGCTTCCTGCGGGTGCGGGTACCGCCGGTGCCAGGGCGCCGACGTCCGGCTCGGTGACGACGTAGCGCTGCAGGCCGGCGGCGTCGCGCACGTACAGAGCCATCGCCAGGTGTTGGTCGAGGCCCTCGCGGATCTGCCAGCTCATCGTTCCGGCGAAGCGCACCACAGCACCTTCGCCACAGCTCACCGCCGCTGACAAGACCTCACGTGCACTACGCAGCCGGTGCCGTCAGCTGACGCCGTCAGCCGGTGCCGTGCGCGCTGCCGCAGGTGCTCGACGAGTGCACCCCGCACCGCGCTTGACGGCACCCTGCACCGCACTCGACGGCGCCGCGCTGCCGAGCACCGCGTGCAGCGACCTCGCGCACCCGCCGCCCGCTTCGTGCACGCCCGCGTGCCCGCCGTCCTGCTCGTCCTCGCCAGCGTGCGGCTCGCTCCCGTCAGCGTGCGACTCGCCCTCGTGAGCGCCTTCGTGCTCGCGCTCCCGCTCGTGCTGACGGCCTACATCGGACACACCTCTTGCATTATCGGTCGCTGGTTGACAGGGAACCCTGTCGGGCCCACAGTGACAGGGTTCCCTGTCACTGTTGTGCCACTGCTGGAGGAGGCGTCGTGAGCTGGAGCGTGGAGGACCACGAGCTGCATCTGCTCTCCGTGCTGCCCAACGGGCAGAGCGGTGACGCCTACCGCGCCGGGCAGGTTCAGGTCACCGCTGATGCCGACGGTCGGCTCCTTCCGCCGTGGCAGCGGTGGTGGCGTCCGCTGAGCGACGTCGTGGCCTTCGCGGCCGTGTGCGACTGCACCGTGGCGCCGGCCCCGGCGCCTGCCGGCGGGGCCGTCTGGCGCACCAAGCGCACGCGGCTGGCGCGCTGGGAACGCGTGCAGGACCCGCATCTGGAAGACCTCTGCGCCGGTCGCGTCTACGCCGCTGGTGACGTCAGCGCGATGGACCTCAGCGACCGCCGCGACGTCGAGGAGCACCTGCTGCAGCTGTGGGCGCAGCACCGCGCACCACAGGAAGCCACCAGCGCGATCGAGTCCGCTTGGGCGCACTCGCGCAACGCGCTGAGCGCACTCGATGAGGCGGTGGCTGCCGGGCGAGAGGTCGGGCTGTCCTGGGCCGACATCGGCCGCGCCACCGGCATGACGCGCCAGTCCGCGCGAGAGCGCTGGAGCTGACGCGCCACCAGGCCGGCGAGCAGCCCGTCAAGCAGCTCAGCGAGCATCTCGCAGAGCCCTGCGTTGCCCAGCTGACCGGCTGAGCAGCGAGCCGTCAGCGTGCTGCCGGTGCAGTGCGCGCCGCCGTCGAGCGTGCACCTGCCTGGGCCCGGACCGGTGCAGCGCGCCGTGCCGTCGGCAGTGGGGGGAGTGCGCGCTGCGTGGTGCTCAAGCGCGGGGTGCCTCGCGCCCGCGAGGCGACCGGGTGCGGCCCAGGAGGCGCGACGAGAAGCGCCACAGGGCAGGTGACAGGACAGGCGACGAGAGACGGCCGGGCGTGGACGTCCGTACCTGCCCAGCCTGCGCCCCTGCGGAGGAAGCCTGCGGAGCAAGCTATACAGATAGGTCCCCTAAGTCGGGGACCCGTCCTCGAGCGGGCTCGAGGTCGCTGCGCTGGGCCGAGGGGGAGAGGACGAGGAGGCAGGTGCGCGGAGGCGGGGTGGTGCCGCCTGGAGTGGGTGGGCTGGGGCCGCTGCCGACAGCCTGTGGCGGGGCTGACTTAGGTGCTCTAAGTCCAGTGGTGCGGTGCTTGGTAGGCGGTGATCCGGTGTACGCCGGAACGTCGCCAGCGCAGGCGCCGGAGTGGAACTGTTGTGGTCGCGGCGGCGGGTTTTCGCCGTGGTGGTGCTGTCGGCGCGGTGGTCGACTGCGCGGTAGCTGCGGTGGGTTCTCGGTGCTCCAAGATGCGCCGTAGCGCCGTGGGGGACGACCACACAGGACGGCTACCTGGTGGTCATGGGCGCCGTGGTGGCGCCGCCGGCTGGATGTCGATGCGCGGTCCGCGTACGGCGTCTACCGGGTGGGTTGGGCTGTGGAGGTGCACGGAGCTTCGCCCAGCTTCGGTGCCATCTGCCGCAGCCGCCGGTGACGCGAGGTCGTGTCGGGGGCGCTGGCTACGTTGATCACCGCGGTAGTCAGCGGAGAAGTCGACGAAGGAGCGCGATGGCCCAGCGGCGACAGGGACGTCTACGTCCCTGCGGGGTGTGCAACCGGCAGCACTACACCGGCTCCAAGCCGTACCGGGATTGCCAGCGCAAGGCAGGCAACCTGCCACCGCTGCAGCCGAGGTCTCGCGCACCCCGGCGCACTCCTGCACAGCCCGCGCCACAGCGTGCAGCGCGCAGCGCTCGTCTCGCGTCAGTGGCCAGGGCCGGCCGCGCCACGGCACCAGCGCCGGTGCGCTCGAGGGCTGCTCGCCGCGGCCGATCTACCGCCGCACCGCGTCCGCCCAAGGCGCGCTCCACCCGCCGCGCCGCACGCAACGCCGCACAGCTGCACCGCCAGGTCGGAGCGGGCGCCAGCGAGGTCGTGGTGGTGCTGCAGGACCCTTCCACCGGGTACGAGGCGGTCGCTGAGGCGCTGCTGGAAGCGCGCCCGCTGAGTCGGCGCGTCCTGCGCCGTCACGAGCTGTGCGTGGCCTTGAACGACGTCGCCGCCGCCATCGACCCTGCCACGTACGCCGGCGCGATCGGGCGAAGAGCGGCGGGTCTGCTCGTGGCCCAGGGCGTGCCGACGTGGGCGGCTCACGCGCTGACGGGCACCGCGGTCAAGACGCTGATGCTGGGGACGGCGGTGGACCCGAGCACGCACCTTCGCTTGGTGCTGCGCGCCCTGATCCTGCTGGTTTGCCCCAACCTGGAGCGTTGTCCCACCTGCGCTCCGGTGTGCAGCACCCTGGCCAGTCCCGAGGCGGCTCAGCAGTTGCGTTTCGCTCTGGCTACTTGAAGACGGACGGCTTTAACAGTTGCCGCGTGACCGCACTCGGACGACGGCATAACCGCGTGTCCGGGCGGAGCCGTCGCTCAATCAGTGATCAGTCGACGGGCCTCGTGCAGCTCGGTGATGGCGGCGTCGATCAGCGCCGTCGTGCTGGCACCGGAACCGCCGACCTTGACGGTGCTCGCGCCGGCGGCGAGGTCGTGGATGGTGATGGTGACCGTGCCCAGCACCGGCCGCTCGGGGCTGTTGGCGAGCTCGCGCAGTCGCGGTGGGCAGTCGGGGTCTTCCGGGGAGAAGGCGTGCCATCCAGTCTCCGGGCTGCTCATGGGGTCACCCTGCCCCGAGGATGCATCGGTTGTCTCTGCGGTGCGCCGGCGCGTGGCCCTCTTCGACGAGCGGGGGGCCATCGCGCACCCGGAGGACGCCGACATCGTCCTGATGGAAGACCTCGAGACCGGCAACCTGCCACCGGCCGAGCGGGCCCAGGACGGCGTTTTGGACGTGTGAGCCACGGGCCCGCTCGTCGATGGAGGTGAGTGGTCGAGCGGCTCTGTTGACCCGTAGATAAAGGACGTTATCTATGGGTTGGTGTCGTAGCTGGTCACTAGCGTCACGACCATGACGCCTGCTCAAAGTGCTGCCCTCGACGCGGCATCTGATCCTTCCTGGACCGACGTCGTTGGCGCACTCGGTGCTGCCGGCACTCTGGTCGTCGCCGTCTGGGCCTTGGTCTACGCCCACGGGCAGCTGAAGGAAGCTCGGACCCTGCGGCGTGAGCAGGCTCAGCCCTACGTGGTCGTCTCCGCCGACACCGCCAAGGTCAGCCAGCACCTCGTCGACATCTCCGTAGCGAACCTCGGCACGACCGGGGCTCGTGACCTGTCGATCACCTCGACGCCGCCGCTGGTGCGCACCGGTGACTCCTACACCGACGTCGTGCTGCCGGACGGCGCGCCCTTCCTGGCCCCCGGTCAGGTCTGGCGTACCTTCTGGGACTCGACCATCGAGCGCGAAGGCTCCGGCCTTCCTGACCGCTTCGAGATCACGGTCAGCTACACCGACTCCTTCGGGGAGCGGCACTCGACGACCTCAGTGCTGGACTGGAACGTCTTCCGGGGACGCATGTTCGCCACCGAGTACGGCGTCCATGACGTGGTCAAGACGCTGCGCGAGGTGAAGAAGACGCTGGACAAGCTGGCGAGGCCGGATCGCATGGTCCAAGTCGCCACCTACGACGGCAAGACCCGGGACGCGGAGATCGAACAGCAGCGCCAAGAGCACCGCCAGCTCATGGAGCGCCTTACCCGGGAGGAGAACGGGGGCGCACCGTCATGAGCGGCGACCTCATGCCCACTCTCGCGCCGATCACCGCGGCGGTACCTCCGGTGCGCCCGGCCCCATTGGACCGCCTGCCTGGCTCCGCAGCTGATGACCCCTTCCACCGCATCGCCGCGGCCTGGCTGCTCAGCTACGGCGGGCACACCCAGACCGCCTACCGCCGCGACCTGCACGCCTGGGCGACGTGGTGCGAGCACATGGGCGTGCATCCGCTGGCCGCTGAGCGCTTCCACGTCGACGCCTGGGTCCGGCACCTGAGCAGCCAGCCCCAGCCGCGCACCGGCCGGCCGGCCTCCGCCGCCACCATCGCCCGGCGCTTGTCGGCCCTCTCGCGCTTCTACGACTACGGCATCCACGACGCCGAGGTCCTCACCTACTCCCCCGTCGCCTCCGTGCGCCGTCCCAGGGTCAGCGACGAGAGCCAGGCGGTGGGCCTGACTGCCGACGAGCTGCGCCGCCTGCTGACCACCGCTGCCGAGCACTCCCCCCGCTCGGCGGCTCTCGTTGCCCTGCTGACCTTCTGCGGACTGCGCATCTCCGAGGCTCTGGGCGCCGACGTGCGCGACTACGGCCACGACCACGGTCACCGCGTTCTGAAGATCACCCGCAAGGGCGGCAAGAGCGCTCGGGTGCCGCTGCCTGCCCCGGTCATCCGGGCGCTGGACGACTACCTCGCTGAGCGCACCAGCGGACCTATCTTCCTCGCCGCCTCGGGCGACGGGCGCTACCCGTACATCAGCGCCAAGCAGCAGTTGGACCGGCTGTGCCGCGCCGCTGGCCTACCCGCCGGCGTGACCCCGCACAGCCTGCGCCACTCCTACGCCACGGAGAACCTGCGCCTGGGTGCCGCCTTGCAGGACGTCCAAGACGCCATGGGCCATGCCGACCCCCGCACCACCCGGCGCTACGACCGCAGCCGCCACAACCTCGACCGCTCCCCCAACTACCTGCTCGCCAGCTCGCTGACCAGCGGCGATGGTGAGCATGACTAGGCAACAGACGGAGCAGTCGACTAGTCGCTGTTTCCTATGACCCCCTGTTTCCCGAACCGGGAAACGGAAGCTAAGAGGAAACAACCCCACCTTCGAGGACCGTGGAGACCAGAGGCGGTGCCTCAGGGTGGTGCTGCTCTGTTTCCGCTGAGCTACTGTTTCCCCTCATGGGAAACAGTAGCTCCGGGGAAACGTTCCCGCCGAGGCATGCTCTTGAGCGCCTCGCAGAGCTGCTCCCGGAGACCTGGGAGGTGTCACTACGACGGTACGACAGTCCCGATGACCGTGGCTACGACGCAGAGCTACTACTGAGTCGTCCTGACGGCACTAAGACTGTGCTGCTCGTCGAGATGAAGATCAGCACCTTGGGGAGCTCGACGAAGGAAGCGGCAGCTCGCCTGCGCAACATCGCCGGCGATCGTGGAGCACTGATCCTTACCGACTACGCCAACCCTTCCCTTCGCCAAGCCTGCGAAGCGGTCGGCCTCGGCTATCTCGATGAGACAGGCTGGATCTTGCTACGTGACGACCGCTCCGGCCTCTTCGTGCGCAACCAGGGCGCTGCTCGCGCTCCCGGACCGGCACGCTCGACGGCGATGATCCGCCTGGACGGCCCAGGAGCCAGCAGCGTCATCCGCGCACTATGGAGTGCACAAGCCCCCATCGGGGTCCGAGACCTCGCTGCACAAGCACGTGTAAGCCCTGGCACCGCCGCCAAGGTGCTGCCGGCCCTTGCCCAATACGGCGCTATCAGCCGTGACACTAAGGGCACCGTCATCCACATCGACCGACGACTGCTGATCGAGCGGTGGACCCAGGACTACGGCATCTACACCACCAACCCTGAGGTGCACTGGCTTCTGGCGCCTCGTGGACCCGACTACGCCCACGTCCAGCTCGGGGAGGTACGTGCCCCCCTGGGTCCCCTCAATGACGGGATCGCCCTGACGGGCTACCTCGGAGCGCTCTTCAACCTGCCAAGAGAGCCAGAAAAGATCTACCCGGTCATCCCACACACGCTTATGGCCATCTACAGCGAGGACCCAACCCACCTTGCAGAGGTTCTACGCCTGCGTAAGGCGACCCCAACGACCGCCAACGTCGTACTCATCAAGCCGCGCGATCGCAGCCTGCTTCAAAGTCTGCCGTTGAGTGTGCCCCTCCCCCAGGTGCTCGCCGACCTCCTAACCATGGGAGGGCGCTTCTCCGAACTGGCTGAGCAGCTCTTCGAGATGGCTCCACCTGCGGGATCAAAGACTTAGAGTCATCGACTGTGACTGACGTAGCTCCTGAATACGTCGCTGCGCGCGGCGTCCTCCTTGACGCGCTGGATGCCCTGGCCGAGCAGCGCTCATCGTTCGTACTGGTAGGAGCTCAGGCGGTCTACATGCACACCGGTGCTGTTGGAGGCACCGGCGTCTACATGACCACCGACAGCGACTTGGCTGTCGATGTCGACCTGCTGGCCAGAGACCCCGAGCTGACCCAGACGCTCAAGGATGCGAACTTCACCCCTGTACCTCACATGCCGGGCCAGTGGATCGGCCGTCTTGGGATCCGCGTCGACCTGATGGCGGTGCCCCACCAGTCGACGCCTCCCCATGGCCGGCGCGCCGCAAAGCTCCCCCACCACGGCAAGGAGCTTGCACGCCTGACTCCGGGCCTTGAGCCGGCGCTGATCGACAACCGCGTCATGACGATCACCGCCCTCGACGGCGTTGACACACGCACGATGGATCTTCGTGTCGCTGGACCAGCCGCACTCTTGACCGCCAAACTCGTCAAGCTGCACGAGCGCTGGGTGGCCTTCGAGGCTGGGACCGGCAAGCCGACGAGACTCAAAGAGAAAGACGTCCTCGACTGCTACCGCCTGCTGGTGGCTGTTGAGACCGACGACCTCGTGACTGGCTTCGAATCCCATCGCACTAGCGAGGAAGCCTTCGTCGCAACCCGCACTGGACTGGCCTTCTTCGACCAGCAGCGTCGCCGTGACGAGGCGGGGCTACTTCACACGATGCTGTCGCAGGCTCTCCCTGGTGACCTCACCGCCTTGGCGGCCTTCGACGCCTTGAGCGGTGACCTGATCGACGGCCTGGCCAACGAATTTGTCACAACAGATTGAGTCCCTATATTTTAGTCGAGTATTCGATTTGTCGAGTACTCGACTACTCGACAAGTTAATCAGTCGTGGCCGCTCAAAGCATTAGGGAGTATTGCATTAAGCCCTATTGCTGAGTGTCGTCGGTGAGGCGGCCTTTACTTACTGTGCCCAATCAGGCACCCGGCTGGACGACTCGGCGCTTGCCGCTGTTGTGCCAGGCGCCGCACGCTCGATGCCCGTGGAGTCCGAGGCGCAGGACTGGCTGGAGCAGTTCAGCCCGGCCAACCCCGACGCGGACCTGCCGGTACCGGAAGGAGGCGCCTGCGGCACCAGCTTCGTGCTCCCACCCGAGGCGAGCTGACCGTCAGGTCTCATGCACCCGCCGCACGCTTGCGCTGGGCCCCTGCTCACCCTCGCTCCAGTCGCTGATGCGCTAACAGCCGTTGCGGGTCAGCGCGTCATCCAGCGCCTCGATGCCCAGGCTCTCGACCCGGTGCGCGTCCCCGAAGCCCAGCTCGAGCAGGTCCATCGCATCCACCGGGTCGAAGGTGTCCAGCGGCACGGTGCGCACGTCCTCACCGTTGTGGCTGACCAGGCTCGGTAGGCCCTCGGCCTATACGGCCGTCATGCGCAGCTCCATGAGCGCCATCCTCCGCGCAAGCCCTGGCCCACGTCAGGCGACGCTGGTCCACTTGGTCTCGCTGGCCGGTGGCAGCCCGGGAGAGGAAGACCGAGCCGTCACCGGTCAGCCCAGCACTGGGCGTCCGCTGAACACGCGTTGTGAGACGGCGTGTCGAGGTCCTGGAGCTCCTTCCCTGCGGGGTCTCAAAAACGGTGGCGGGCTCAAGGGGTCAACGCACCACCTCGTTGAGGGCTTCTTGGCGTGGCGCCTCCCTCTTGCGTGCTCACCCTGTTACACAGTGGGTAGCCACTGGTTGTCAGTGGTAGCCAACGGCTAGCCGTTGACTAGCCAGTCACTGCGAGAGGAATCCAGTCGTGTTCACCCTCGCGATCGCCAACCAGAAGGGCGGGGTGGCCAAGACGACGACGGCCGCCAACGTGGCCGACGCCGCCGCTGAGCTGGGCGCGCACGTGCTGCTGGTCGACCTGGACCAGCAGGGCAACGCCACCGCCCTGACCGACGCCACCGCCCGCGTCTTCGACGGCAACGCCTTCG
>NZ_JBJLSE010000107.1:0-13315 GCF_050871845.1 Kineococcus arenarius subsp. arenarius | reverse complement strand
GTGGGCTCGTGCCCCCCAGGGCGCGAGCCCACCACAGCGTGCGCCGGGCACCCCACAGCCAGCGCCCGTACCCAGCGGTCGCGGTCAGCGCCCCTCGCGCCCGTAGCGCTCGTGCGCGGCCTGCTTGGACGTGCGCAGCACCGCCCCCACCTCCGCCCAGCTGGCCCCCTGCGCACGCAGCTCGCCGACCACCGCCGCCGGCAACCGCTCGAGCAACTCGCGCAGCACCAGCAGGTCGTCCGGCAGGTAGCCGTCCGCGTCATCGGTGACGTCACGCGCCTGCACCAACGCACGCTGCGCGTCCCAGCGCTGCGCCAGATCCGCCGCCGAACCCACCAGCTCATCCAGCACCCACCGCACCTCACCTCCGCCGCCCACCACACCCACCCCCGTCGCCGTGTCCACCACGCTGTCCGCCACCTCATCCACCATGTCGTCAAGACTCCTTGACGACTCAGCAAGCCGTCAAGGCACCCTGACGACACGCGGAAACGCCTCCACCAGCGCACCCGACTTTCCGCGGTCACCGGCACAGCACGACGCCCCCGTGCCGGTGCGCCCAGCGCGCCGGCGCAGCCCGCCAGGGCTGCAGCGCCGTTGTGGTGGGCGCAGTCGTTGTCGTGGTCGTGGTCGTCGCCACGCCGGGGTCGGCGATGCACCGTCACCTGAGCGAGCCGCCCGACCGCTGGCCCGGCTGAACTCGAACGCGGCGCGCTGCGCCGCGTCCCGTCGCGCTCAGCGCGACGGCGCAGCCCGCAGGGCTGCAGCGGGTGCGGCGCCCCAGCGCCGCACCCGCGACCGCGCAGACGAGCACCACCCACACCACCGACGACCTGCCGCAGCGCTCACGCAGCCGCTGACCGGTCACACCTCTTGCATCTTCGAAGCCGAGCGGCCGCTGGGCCGCTGCACACCCGGACCGTGCAGCTTCGCCAACTCCTCCCCCGCCAGCCGCCACCACCGCGATCCAGAGCACGACAGAGCCAGTCGGAACCGGGTCAGGGCCCTGCGGTGCGCCGCTCGGCGCGGGCCCCTTTCCGGACCCTTTCCAGCCCCGACCGGGCACACCCGGCCCTAGCTACGCTGGCGCACATGAGCCTGAGCGCTGCGCGTCTAGGAGTCCCGGTGGACACCTGGACCTCCGCGACAGCCGGCGTGGGCGAACGCATCGAAGTCGTCGACGGGGAGCTCGTGGTCAAGAAGGTCGGCGGCAACCCCCACCACCGCATCGCCCAGCGCCTGGCGCTGGAGTTCGAAGACCAGTGGCCGAACACTTACGCCGCCGCCCCCGGCAACTGGGCCATCAACCTGGCCCCCGACGGCACTGTCCTCACCGGGCGCATCCCCGACGTCCTGGTCAACGGACCCGCCTTGAACGAGGACTCCGTGTGCACCGAGCTGCCCCGCGCGGCGGTGGAGGTGTGGTCACCGGGCAACACGCTGGCCGAGATGAACGAGAAGCGCTCCGAGTACCTCAAGGCCCACCTGCCGGTGCTGCTCGAGGCGTACCTGACCGCCGAGCAGCAAGTGCACCTGGAGTGGCTGGTCAACAACGGCGCCACCTGGCTCAGCGCCGGCACCGCCATCGGCCACACGCCCCTGAGCATCCCCGCCAGCCAGGTGCACCCCGCCTTCACCGTCGTGCCCAACGACCTGCTCGGCCACGGCCGCTCCTGACCTACCCCCACCCCCAGCACCACCCCACCGCCACCAGCAGGCCCCTGCCGCGCCCCGCACCTCCCGCACACCGGGCGCCAGCACCCGGATGGGCACGGCCGGGCCCGGCCGTGACTGGTCGGGTCCGGCTACGGTCGAAGGCGTGAGCGATCCCGTCAGCAGCCCG
This sequence comes from Kineococcus arenarius subsp. arenarius, assembly GCF_050871845.1. Taxonomy (NCBI): domain Bacteria; kingdom Bacillati; phylum Actinomycetota; class Actinomycetes; order Kineosporiales; family Kineosporiaceae; genus Kineococcus; species Kineococcus arenarius. Next base: position 11,472 of record NZ_JBJLSE010000107.1, on the reverse strand, counting down.
GTCAGCGACGCGATCTTCGAGGCGATCTGGAACCGCGCCTGCCAGCCGGAGCTGGTCACCGCACCCGACTACGACGGCGACGCTGCCTTGCACCTGGTGCTGACCTTCCACGGCATGGTCATGAACGCCGGCCTGCTCGGCACCCTCGACGCCTACGACGACGAGCTGAACTACCCCCTGCCCTGGGTGCTGCAGGCCTACCGCGCCCTGGCCCTGCCCATCACCGCCGCCTTGATCGAGCAGGCCCAGCGCGAGCACGAGCAGCTGGTCGCCGAGCTGGCCGCCCTGCCCGAGCAGCAGGCCGCGGCCCGCTGGGACGAGGCCGAGGTGCGCATCGACGCCACCTACACCATCGACGACGCAGCCCTGGCCCGCGCCGCACGCTCACTGATCAACGAGACCCCGCACACCTTCGCGCCGCTGCGCTGAGCCTCACCCCCCACCCCACCCCGACACCACCGCCCGCAGGGCGCGCAGCACGCCACCTCCCGCTGGGACGAGCGCGGTACCCGCGCCTCGTACGCGTGCGCCTGGAGAGCAACAGCGCGCCTCGCACCGGTGCACCAGCCGACTGAGCTGCTGGTGGGACTGCGCCAACCGGGGGGGTGGTGAGGACCGGGGGTGTCACAGCGCTCAACCCACCGGGGTGTTGATCCGATCCGTGCGGGAGGTCAGCGCCACGGTGGGGCTGGGAGAGGGTGGTGCCCGGTGACCAGCGACGCGCAGCACCGACCGGCGCCTCCAGCGCGCTCCTCCTGGCCCTCCTGGCCTTCCTGGCTCTCGCAGCGCGCCGACGGGCGCGCATCGGGTGCGGCCTGGGCGCGCAGCGCGGCCTTCGCGGCCGTCTTCACGGTGGCGGTCTTCCTGGGCCGGCTGACGGTGATGGACGGCACCAGCCTGAGCCTGGTGTGGCCGGCCGCGGGGGTGGCGACCTTGTGGTTCGCCGTGCAGCGCGGCGCCGGCACCCGGTACGTGGACTACGCGGCGCTGGGGTCGATCACCTTCACGGTCAACGCGCTCACCGGCGCCTCCGCGCTGCTCTCGCTGTGCTTCGTGGCCGCCAACGTGGTGCAGGTGGCCGTCTTCCACGCCCTGCTGCACCGCTGGGAGCCGTCGCTGTGGGGCGCGGGCGGCACGCAGCCGCTGACGGGCACCCGCCAGCTGGCGCGGATGCTGCTGGCCGCGCTGGCGGCCACCGGGGCCGGGGCGCTGTTCGGGCCGACCGCGGTCGGGGTGCTCACCGGGCACTGGTCGGCGCTGACGACCGCGGTGTGGATGACCCGCAACACCGTCAGCGTCGTGCTGATCATGGGGCTGGGGCTGCGGGTGGGCTACCTGATCGCCGCGCGCGAGCGAGCCCGCGCGGCCGAGCGGGCCGGCTCGCGCGAGCCGGTCGCGCTGCCCTTCCAGCACCTGCACGGCGCCCGCCGCGTGGAACTGGCGGTGCTGCTGGCCGCCTCGGTGGCCGGGTACCTGCTGGTCTTCCACGTGCTGGAGACCCTGCCGATCGCCTTCCCGCTGATCGCGCTGACGGTGTGGGCCGCGCTGCGCTTCGACACCGCGATCGTGGTGGTGCACGACTTCGCCGTCGGCGTGGCCGCGGTGCTCTTCACCCTGTCCGGGCACGGCCCGTTCGCCTTCGTGGCCTCCGACTCCACCCGCGCACTGGTGGTGCAGGCCTTCGTCGGGCTGGTCGCCGTGATCGGGGTGACGCTAGCGCTGGGGCGCGACGAGCGCGAGGTGCTGCTGCACCGGGTGCGCCGCCAGGCCGCCGAGGCCGACGAGCGCACCGCGCACGTGGAGGTCCTGGCCGCTGTGGCCCGCCAGCTGTACACCTCCGACGACGTGCGCGCCGACATCTGCGCCGCCGCCCGGCAGGTCTCCGGGGCGGACATGGCGTACCTGCTCGAGCCCGACGGGTGCGGCAACCTGGTCACCACCGCGGCCGCCGCGAGCCCGGACGGCCCGCAGGTGCCCCCGGTCACCTTCAGCCTGGACGGTGAGCCCTCGCTGACCGTGCGCGCCTTCCGCGGCCACGAGCTGGTCTTCGTCGGCGACGTGGCCGAGCACGCCGGCACCTCCCAGCGGGTGGTGCAGGGCCTGCGGATCGCCGCGGCCGCCTGGCAGCCGGTGCACACCGGTGCCGAACAGGCCATCGGCGTGCTCGCCCTGGCCTGGCACCGCCCCGTGGCCGCCCTGCAGCAGCACCTGCCGGCGATGCTGCAGACCCTGGCCTCCGAGGCCGGCGCCGCCATTGAGCGCGGCGACCTGCTGGTGCGCCTGGCCGGCGCGGTCGGGCGCGATGCGCTGACCGGGCTAGCCAACCGCATGCGCTGGGACGAGACCGCCACCGCCGAGATCGCCCGCGCCGCCCGCCACGGGCTGCCGCTGACGTTCGCCCTGATCGACCTGGACCACTTCAAGCGCTACAACGACACCTGCGGGCACCTGGCCGGCGACGCCCTGCTGCGCGACTTCGCGGCCGCCGCAGCCGGGCACCTACGCGACGTGGACACCCTGGCCCGCTGGGGCGGGGAGGAGTTCGCCATGGCTCTGCCCGGCTGCACCGCCACCGACGCCGTCGCCGTGGCCGACAGGGTGCGCGCCTCCGTGCCCCACGCGCAGACCTGCACCATCGGCATCGCCCAGTGGCAGCCCGGCCAGGACGTCGACGACGTCCTGGCCGCCGCCGACCGCGCCCTGTACCGGGGCAAGAGCACTGGCCGCGACGTCAGCGTCATCGCCACCGACCTCACCGAACCCGCCGATACCGGAGGGCGAGGCTAAGGGGCGTGCGACAAGGCACTGGGGTGGCGGGCTGACCGCGTGGTCGGCACAGGGGCACGCCAGGGGGCGGGGCAACGCGGCATCGAAGAACGCGCCTGTCTGTGGCTGGGTGCCGACGGGAGGGTTGATCAGGGGCTGAGGACCGGGCAGAGCTGAACTACCTGAGTAGGCTCTCCCAGTCGGCCTACGTGAATAATTTTCAGCGGCCGTCGGCGTGTCCCACCCGAATGAGTGTGATCACGCTGGCACGGTGTGCGCCATGCCAGAGGCCCGCCACATGCGCACGGACGCGCTGCTGGACGCCCAGGCATGGACCGAGGCTTGGTCCCCGCGCCGGCCGCTGGCCACCGACGACCTGAGCCGCGGCTGCTGGCGCCAGAGCCGCGGTGATGCGCTGGCCAGGCGCTACCTGGAGCACTCCCCCAAGGCGCTGCTGTCGATGCTGGTCATCGACGTCGACCACGACGACACCGTCCTGCGGGCCCTGACCCGCCCCATGACGCACCCGATGCCCTCCTGGATCGCGGAGTCCCCCACCGGGCGCGGGCACGTGGGCTGGGTGCTGAAGACCCCCGTGGTGCGCACCGACGCCGCCCGTCTGGAGCCGATGCGCTTCGCCGCCAAGGTCGAAGAGGGCCTTCGCCGCTCCCTAGACGGTGACGTCGGCTACGCCGGGCTGCTGACGAAGAACCCGGTCCACGACGACTGGGTGACCACCTGGGGCACCGGGCACCCGTACGAGCTGGGCGAGCTGGCCAAGGGCCTGGGTGAGCTGATGCCGCGCACCCTGCCGCGGCGGATGGTGGACGCCTCCGGCTTCAGCCGCAACTGCGCCCTGTTCAACCGGCTGCGCATGTGGGCCTACCGCGCCCGGCGCCGCTACAGCGACCGGCTGGAGTGGGAGGAGGTCGTCGCCGCCTTCGCCGCCAACGTCAACCCCGAGTTCGCCGTACCTCTGCCGGCCGCGGAGGTGGCCCAGACCGCGCAGTCCGTTGCACGATGGGTCTGGCGCCGCTCCTTCGACGAGGCCGGCTTCCGCGCGGTGCAGGCTCAGCGCGGCAGCAACGGCGGCAAGAAGGGCGGGGCCAAGGGTGGGCGGGCCAACACGCCGGCGCAGCAGGAAGCTCGCCGACGTACTGTCATCAAGGCCCAAGATGCACGGCGGAAGGTGACGGCAGCACAGATGGCCAAGGACCTGCTGTGAGCGCCCAGCAACCGGGGCGCCGGAAGATGACCGCCCGCGAGGCGGCGGAGAAGTACGGCGTCTCCCCGCGCACGGTGCGCCGCCTGGTGGCCGAGCCGCGCCAGGACTTCCTGAGCCGGGCCGCCGTCCGCCGCGCCCAGGCCGTCGAGCTGCGTGTGGCCGGCGCTTCCTACCTCGAGATCGCCGAGGCGATGGGCTGCTCCACCGGCACCGTGGGCCGCCTGCTGCACGACGCCCGCCGCTACGGCGAGATGCCTGAGCCGTCGGCGAACGAGGACCAGCGCGAGGAGCAGCAGGCCGCCTCCTGAGCGGTCTTAGCCTCTCTTACCCCTGCCTGCTCCTCGGCGCGCCTGCTTACATGCCTGCAAGTCAGCATGTAGACATGCCTGCATGCTGACTGTGGCGTTCACCAACCAGAAGGGCGGGGTGGGTAAGACCTCCACCGTCGTGGGCATCGCCGCTGCCTTGCAGCGGCAGGGGCGGCGGGTGCTGTGTGTGGACCTGGACCCTCAGGCCGACCTGACGCAGTGGCTGGGTCTGGACCCGCTGGCCGACGTGCGCAACGTCAACGACGTCATCTACGCCGACAGCCGCGGCATCGCCACCGAAGCCATCCAGCCCTCCGCGTGGGGCGAGGGCATCGACGTCATCGGCTCCACCTTGGACTTGGCCGAGCGTGAGACGGACCTGAGCCCAGGCAGCGAGTTCCGTCTGGCCAAGGCCCTGGACGGCCTGGCCGGCTACGACGCGGTTCTGATCGACTGCCCCCCCAGCATCGGCCGGCTGGTCGTGCTCGGCTTCGTCGCCGCCACTCACGTCGTGGTGGTCACCGAGCCGTCCGCGGCCAGCCTGCGCGGGGTGGAGAACGTGCTGCGCACCCGTGACGTGGTCGCCGAGCACTACAACCGGCGCCTGCAGCTGGCCGGCATCGTGATCAACCACCAGTCCCGCACCAACGAGTCGGCGCTGCGCGTGGCCGAGGTCGCCGAGGCGTACGGCGCTGACGTGTGGGAGCCGTACGTGCCCGCCCGTGCAGTGGTGGCTGCCGCTATGGGAGCGGCCGCCTCGGTCGCCGACTACGGCGCCGATGCCAAGGCAGTCACCGAGGTCTACGACGCCTTGGCCCAGCGGGTGCTGGACCTGCGTGTGCTGGAGGTGCAGGCCTGATGCCCAAGCCCGCCCCCAAGGGCGCACTGCGCAAGGCACCCAGCGGCCCACACCCGATCGCGCCATCCACTGTGCGCCCGGCCGAGTCGGCCACGCCCGAGGCCGTCAGCACCGACGAGGCCACCAGTACGACACCTGTTCTCGCAGCAGTGGCGAGGACGGAACAGGCACCGGTGGAAGCCGAGCGGCTCAGCTCTAACCAAGCAAGCAACGAGCAGGGCGACGCAGGACCCAGTAGTGCTGTCCGGGCCGCCTCGCTGCCGATGTTCAGCGTGCGGATGGACCCCGCTCTGCGTCGGCAGGTCAAGCAGTGGGCCGCCGAGCACGAGGTATCCCTACAGGCCCTGACCGCTGCTGCGTTGCACGAGTACATGGAGCGCCACAGCGGCTGACTTGTCGGCAAGCTGACATGCATACATGTATGCATGTCAGCTTGCCGACTTCCCCTCAGCAGTCGACGTCGACTTCTTCATCACCTGCAGCGCCGGCCGTAACGCTCTGCAGGCCGCCACGATGTGATCACCGGGCCCGGGGGGCTCGCGTCGTGGTCCGGGGGGGATCTGCGGTGGCGAGACGGGCTCATGGGGGATCGCGGTGTCGCGTCTGGTGGCCTGGGGGATGGGTCGCCAGACGCCGCACCGGGCCCGACCCGCGGCCACTGCGGCCTGACCGCTGCTTCTGACCGCTGTGGCCCTACTGCTTCTGATCGCTGCTTCTGACTGCTGTGGCCTGCTCAGCTGCCGCCTCGCGCCTACTGCAGGGCTACAGGGGTGCGAGGGCTGCAGTCGCGGTGCTCACCACCAGCGGGTGCCGTGCACGGCCGGGTGCGGGCAGCGGCCGGTGCGGGCTTGCTCGAGCAGTTGCTCGACGTCGAGGTTCCCGGCGCCTCCTTCGGCCTGCCAGCCACCTCGCCCGCCCTGCACGGCGCCGTGCGGGGTGTCCACGTGGGTGAAGGCGCCGGTGATGACGTCCAGGACGGCGTCGTCGAGCTCCTCCAGCAGGAGCGTGGAGCCGTCGTCGCAGGCGTCGCACCCGCACACCGGCACGTGGGTCAGCAGCACGGCGGGCTCGCCGGCGCCCAGGGTGACGGCGTTGTCCTTAAGCCCGTCGAAGCCGTGCACGTCGATCAGCAGCGGCAGCGCGCCGGGGTGGTGCGGGCGCAGGCGGTGCGTGCGGGTGGGCGCGTGGGTGGGGGAGTGGGCTGGGGAGTGGGTCTGGGACGCGCCCTGGCGCCAGGCCGAGGCGGCCTCGGTGGGCTCGATCGCTTCCACCTCGGCCAGGTCCAGCTCGCTCAGGGCCTGCATCCAGGCCCTGGCGCGGGCAGCCAGGATGCGGTACTTGCCGGGGTCCAGGCAGCGCGAGTACTCGGCCGGGTCGATCTCCCGGTCGGCGTCGGGGTGCGGGTCGGGCCAGCCGGGGGTGCCGGCGCCGGTGACGGCGAAGGCGGCCTGAAGCGCGGTGCGGATGCTGTCCTCGTCCACACCGGTGACCGTAGGGCGCCGCTGCTGCCGGGGGCAGCGCCTCGAGGCGGTCCGCGGCGGCCTGCGGCAGGTGCTCACCGGCTCTGGAGACAACGAAACCCCGGCGGCCGTGGGCCACTCCGGGGTTGCGCTGGAGATTATCCCAACTTTCCGGCTGGATGTCAAGCAGCGCTACGTATGGGCCACCCCTGCTCGACGACTCTCGGAGACCTGCCCGACGCCCCCGCTGGCATCCCAGAAGCGCTACCTTGGGAGACGGGGCCGCCCGCCCAGCTTCTTATCGCCAGTGAGGGCTGCACTTGCTCACTCGACGTCCCTCAGTGGGTGCTGCAGGCTGCATGACGTACGGCAGCATCTTTCGCTCAAGACGAGCAGCTCGATGCCGATGAGTGGACTATCTGGTTCCGGGTTGCACTTAGAGCAGTTAGACCCGCATGATGGGGGTCGCTCGGTAGGCACCAGGCCCGTGGATCGACCACATGCAGGCAGCGGCGCCACCAGTGCAGCTCGCCGTCGTGGGGGCGACGAGCATCTAGAGGACAGGTAGAGGTGCAGGAGCCATGAGCCCGACCACCGCAGTGCTGGCACCGACTTCAACCACCGAGGCCGTCTTCCCTGACGAGCAGGCGCAGAAGGATGCTGCCTTGCTTAAGGAAGCTCTCCTCAGCCGGTCTGAGGGATCAGAGTCGGACTTCGTCATCGTTCAGCGTTCGACCGGGAAGAGCGTGGAGGTGCCTATCGAGGTCGAACGACTGCTCGGCGACATCGCCGCGATCCTCGAGCGAGGCCAGGGGGCTGCGGTCAGCTCCGTGGCACGCGAGCTCACCACCACCGAGGCAGCCAACCTCTTGGGCGTCTCACGGCCCACGCTGGTCAAGCTTCTTGATGCAGGGAAGCTGCACTTCCGCCAGGTCGGCCGGCACCGTCGGGTCTTCCTCGACAGCGTCCTGGCCTACCGCCAGGACGAGGTCGAACGTCAGCGGCAGTCGTACGCTCAGTTGCGCGAGAGGGCCGACTCTCTCGGCATCTGAGGCCGTTCCAGCCCCGCCGCAAGGCGGGGCTGGTTACCCTCGGTAGGTGATGATTGGTGCATCTCAGTCCATCTTCCTCGATGCGACGGTGCTGCACCAGAAGACCCAGCGCGACTGGGTCGTCCTCCTCACCGTGGACAGGAAGATCACTCAGCCTCCCTACAAGGTGCTGTGGAGCTGGGACGTCTTGGCTGAGGCGATCGCCACGCTTCGCGATAGGAAGCCCACGATCCAGGAGCGGGCGTTGGGCGAGTGGGCGGACGCCTTGGTGACCCATCCCACCCTCCGCGAGGGCAAGGTGGTGGGCTACGACCCCAAGTCGTGGCCATGTCCGCCAGGCGACGAGCACGACCACCATGTGGTCGCCGCGGCCGCGCACGGTGGTGCGAGCTACCTGCTAACCAGCGACAAGAGGTTGCTGGAGTGGGATGTGCCGGCGGAGATGCCCTTCGAGGTTTGGACGCCGGACGAGCTTCTCCAACTCCTCGACGAGCGTGACCCCGCGCTGCTCGACCGGCGCTTGGTCGATGAGGTCGAGTACCGCAAGAAGCATGAGGAAGCCGATTGGGAACAGGGCAAGCTTGGCGCGATCAAGGCGCTGGTCGAGGCCGATATGGGCGGGCTCGCTCATCGACTCTGTCAGCGGCATGGCGTGGCCCTTCCCGCTGCTGAAGTCGACCTGGGGACTGCTGGACCTGCCGACGAGGCGGCTAAGAGCTAAGGAGCAGTCGCTGACCGGAAGCACCTACCCCCTGGTAGTAGGCCTGCTCGAGCACCACAAGAGCGCTGGCGTTCAGGACGCTCAACGTGCCTCGCCTACGACACTGCTTCCTTGAGTTAGCAGAGCACCTGCATAGCAGGATGCTGAGGGTGGGGCCGAGAGCGCTTCCACCGTCCCCAACCGTGCCCTCAACGCCAGCGCATCTGCCTAGCGGGGCGCCCCGGCAGGCTGAGGAGCGTGGGCGTCGAACCACTCGATGAACTGCTTCACCGTGCCGATCTGGGCGATGCGCTTGTGCAAGGCCTTCTGGTCGTGGCCAGTCACCCAGTCGCCTCGAGCGATCTGCGTGCCACAGCCGCAGGAGCACACCCGCCCGTCGAAGCGGGGGTCGGGGACGTAGGTAACGGGGTTACGCACGCCGGTGATGGGCGAGGGGCCGCCAACGTAGACGTCATGGACGCGGTCACCGTCTTGCAGCACCTTGCCGACGATGGCGCTGCGGTTGCTGCGGTGCGCATTGGAAACGGGCTCGATGGTGTCGATGGCCACTGCCATGCGCACGATGCCCTTGTAGCTGAACAGGGCGTAGCGCTCTTCGTTGGCGCGCTCCCCGAAGACCCAGCATCCGCGGTTGGCGGTGTACAGATCGTCGGGGGACATGTCGGGGGCGTAGCCGACATAGTCGCGGCCGAGTTCGTCCTCGTTGGGGTAGTCGACGGGGCGGCGGTCGCCCAGGGTGATGTGCAGCATGGGAGCCTCTCAGATAGTTGGGTTCCAAGGGGAATGCTTAAACTCAATCCCTGCCTGCCCACTTATCGTCGCAGAGCTGCTGATAGTCGTCAACCCCTTCGACTCGCCTAAATCCTAACCCCTGGCAAGGCAGGTATTTGGCCCGTCTCACCATGATCGTTTGTGAGACAGCGACGGCGCCCTCAAGGCACTGCGACCGCGCGGTCCTCCCCTTAGCTGGGGGCCTACCGATCGGGTCGCTGCCGGGTGATGATCGTTGGGTGCGGCGGTTGCGGGCGGATCGGGTCTTCGAGCTGTCGTCGGGGTTGTGGGTGGTGGACCGGGTGCACCCGGTCGCGGTCGTGGTGGACCCCGACGACGGGCGGGTGCGGCAGGTGGTGTCCTGGGGGCAGGAGCCGGCACCGCAGCAGCTGGGCGCCTTCCGGCGGATGATCGCCGCCGACGACGGCCTGTGGGTGCAGGAGAACGGGCAGGGCGGTCCTTTGCTGCGCGTGGGGCCGGACGGTGTGCAGCACGCGACGTGGACGAAGACGTCGCTGCTGGCCGCTGCCGGACCCGGCGGGGCGTGGTGCGTGAGGCCGCCCGAGCCCCCGCAACGCATCGGGCCCGGCGACCCGGAGCCGGAAAAGCCTTACGAGTGGGACGAGCTGCTGCATGTGGCGCCCGACGGCACGTGCACGCCGGTGCAGACCGACGCCCGGGTCGGGGAGGTGTACGCCACGCACCAGGCGGCCTGGGTGCGGGTCGAACGCGCGCCCTGGACGCTGGAGCCCACCGGCTTCCCGCAGGAGTCCTGGGTGCGCTGGAGCAGCCGGTGGCTGCGCCTGCCGTGGGGGCAGCAGCCACCGGCGAAGGTCTCGGCCGCCGACGCGCCCGCACAGGCACCGGGGGTGGTGCAGGCCGCGGTCGACCTGCTCGACGGCCCTGTGGACGCCGACCCCTCGCCCGAGGCGGTGAGGCAGCGAGAGCGCGTGGCGTTCGATGTGACGCGGGGGTACGCGCCGTTGCGCACCGGGTCCTGGCCGTGGCGCGTGCACCGGCCCGGCGCGGTGAGCGTCCTGCGCGATCGGCGGGTACCCGGTGGGCGGGAGGTGCCGCTGGCCGCGCTGGAGGACGTCGACATCAGCGCCGGGTGCTGGCCGGTGGTGCCGCGGCCGGTGGAGACCGACTCGTACCTGCAGCGGGTGCTGGCCGAGTTCGCGAGCATGAGCGCTTCGCGGCTGGGGCTGGGCGGTGCGCACGGCCTGGACGGCGGCGACCTCGTGCGCGGCCGCCTGGTGGGCCGGTGGCCCGATACACGGCTGGAGTGGACCTTCAGGCACACCTCACGGCCGGGTCTGGTGCTTCGCCGGCGGGTCGAGCTGTTCGACGAGGTGGGGCGCAAGGCGTATCCCGAGTACGCCGACATCGGGCTGATGGAGGACCTGACCACTGACCGGATCCCGCCCGCGGAGCAGGCCCGCGACGGTGTCCTGGACATGTGAGCTACGCCCCTGTGCGCCAGGTCCTCGCCTGCACGGCCCGGCGCGGCGCCTACGAGCTGGTCGTGGACCTCGACGCCGCCGGTGGGTGAGGAGCCCGGCGCGTGCGCGCACCGCTCAGCTCAGCGGGTCAGCCGTGCCCGGACCGCGGGGCTGACATCCACGTCGTGCGGCAGCGCCGCCAGCTCGCCCGCCTCGATGCGCACCCCCTGCGCCCGGGCGATGCCCGCCAGGTGGGCCCAGTGCAGCGCCGCCTCCTCCTCGTGGGAGCGTCCCTCGGGCGGTTCATCGGGTCCGACGACCGTGCGCGCGGTCTCCGCCAGACCTTCCAGCGACTCGTAGGACCAGATGCTGCTGGGGCCGCTGGTGGACCAGCCCCGGTCGTCGAGCAGGGTCAGCCGTCGTCCACCGGTGAGCTCGAGCTCGAGCAGCGCCGAGATGGACGTGCGGCGGTCGGTGTTGAACTCCGGTCCCGCCGCCTCGTCGATATCGATGGAGGTGATCAGTCGCCTGGCATCACTCATGCATGCACCCTCGCGCACGCCACTTCTGCGCGGGACCGGGTGCGGGGCCGGGCACCGGTCAGTGGCCTTGGAGGTTCTCCACAACGGTGTCTCGCGTCCCACAGCCGACCGTTCTTGAGACGGTCACACCGGCCGGACGGCGGGATGACCGTGAAGTCGTAGACCCGCCGTGACTGCCATCGGATCGCGATGATATGTAGGTGATCGGGGGCTAACCTCCGGTCTGAGCCCAGATGGGCTCGAGTCCTCAACGTGGAGGCACCCTCATGACCGTTCTGGATCTTCGACTGACTCAGGGGTTGACGCCCTCCGGTCTGCCCTCGGTG
>NZ_JBJLSE010000106.1:0-13382 GCF_050871845.1 Kineococcus arenarius subsp. arenarius | reverse complement strand
CCACCGCCGACGCCGACAGCAGGCCCTCGGGCGGCTGACGCCCATCGAGTACGAGACACTCCTACAAGCCGCTCACGCGGCCTGACCGCCCCTACCCAGGAGAGTCAACCGAACCCGGGGCAGACCCGGGCCCTCCTCGAGCCGTTCGTGCTGGGCGTGTTCACGGTGCCCGACCGTCTTCCTTCGCCTGACCGGGTCTCGGGTGTCCTGAGCGGGCTGGTGCTCGTGGCGGCCGGGGTGGCGGGTGTCGTCGCCATCGCGGTCAAGGGTGCGAGAGGCGGTCGGGGCGACGGACGCTCGACACGGTGTTCATGACCGAACGACGAGGCCACGACCGTTGCAGCTTCAGGGTCGCGTCTCCGGTGAGCAAGCGCAGGGGGAAGGCGACGTCGGCCGTTGCCAGCGAGGGGTGAGAGCGGGATGACGTCCTGGTCGCACCACGCGAGCACGCTGCACTGCTGGAGGATCTCGATGAGGACCTCGGCGTGGCGGTCTACCGGATCGGTCACCGCCTCAGCAGGGCGCTGCGCCGCTGCGGGCTGCGGTGCGAGGGCGTCAACCTGTTCCTGGCCGATGGGGAGGCGGCCTCCCAGGAGATCCCGCACGTGCACCTGCACGTCTTCCCCCGCTACGCCGGGGACTCCTTCCGCATCGACGCGGACTGGCGCATCCGGGAGCGTGCTGAGCTGGACGCCGCCGCTGAGCAGGTGCGCAACGGTCTGGCGGATCTCCAGGGAGGGCATCGCCTGGGTGATCGCTGTCCCTGATCGCTGCACACCCGCCGGGCTGCACGGCTCACGGTCCCGGCGCAGGGCCCTGTTGGCCGCTCATCGCGCAGTGAGCGCGGCATGAGAGTGCGTGGTCCAGACCTCGTGGCCTTCTGCGCACCCACCCGCGAGAGGCTGCGCCGGTGAGCACCGCGGACACCGCCACCTGGACCATCACCCCAGCCACCGACGCGGACCGGGCCCAGTGGCAGCGGCTGTACCTGGCCTACGGCGAGGTCGCCGGCGAGGCCTTGAGCGGCGAGCACCTGGCCCGGGTGTGGTCCTGGATCGTCGACCCGCAGGCCCAGACCCGCTGCCTGCTCCTGCGAGAGCACGAGCAGCAGGAGGTGGTGGGTCTGGCGCACTACCGCCTGTTCGAGCGGCCCCTGGCCGGGTCGATCGGGTGCTGGCTGGATGACCTGTTCGTCGATCCCGGCCAGCGGGGACGTGGCGGGGCTCGTGCGGTGCTGGAGCACCTGCGCGCGATGGCTGCGGGCGAGGGGTGGAGCACGGTGCGGTGGACGACGGGGCAGGCCAACAGCGCCCAGGAGCTCTACGACCGACTCGCCGACCGCAGCCCCGTGATCACCACGACATGCTCCCGGAGTCATCCTCAGACGCGCACTGAGCGCGGGATGAGCGCGCGTTCGGTCCGAAGGTTCTTCTAGGGTCGGCGGGTGCTGGAACTGGTGACGGAGCGGTTGCTGCTGAGGGACTTCACCCCCGACGACATCGAGGCGGTGCACGCCTACGCCGGCGACTCCGAGGTGTGCCGCTACACCGACTGGGGACCGAACACCGCGGCCCAGTCGCAGGCCTTCGTCGACGAGATGTGTGCAGCCTCTACCGCCGAGCAGCCTGACTCGATGACGTGGGCGGTGACGGTCGCCGGGAACGTGGTCGGGGCGTGCTCGGTGACGGTGACCAGCCGTGAGCACCGGCGCGGGGTGATGGGTTACGTCCTGGCCCGGGCACACTGGGGAAAGGGCTACGCCACCGAGGCTGCCGCGGCGGTGCTGCGCTTCGCCCGTGGGGATCTGGCGCTGGAGCGGGTGGAGGCCACGTGCCGGCCGGGCAACGTGGACTCCCAGCGGGTGCTGCACAAGATCGGGATGCAACGGGAGGGGCTGCTGCGCTCTCACGTGCTCATCCGCGGCCGTCGTGAGGACAGCCTGCTGTTCGCCGCGGTCGGCTGAGCGAACGACCCGCAGCGCGCCGTGACCGAGAGGGCGTCAACCGCCTCGCGACCGCACCCTCGATCGAGAGAGGCTGGGTAGGTGGAACGTCGGGGACTGGGATTGCTGCGGCCGCTGGGCGATGACGTCAGCGCCGCTGACTGGGCTGTCACCGCAGCGCGTGACTTCGCAGACCACGCGGTCGGTTCACTGGTGCCGCCGGTCTTCGAGGCGTACGCGCGTGTCTTCCACCCAGCCCGTCGGGAGGACGAGGCCGGCCGCGACGTGCAGGTCAGGTGGGCTGAGGTCGCCGCGGCCAACGGCCGGCGAGTTCACGCCGGGATGCAGTGGACTGCCATCACCGGTTCCTGGAAGTACCTGCACGAGGAAACCCAGCCCGGTGTGTGGGACATCGAGCCGGAGGAGGGCACTCTGCCCGCGGTCCAGGCCGAAGCACTGGTGCAGGTGCTCGCCGGCTTCACCACCACCGCGCACGAGTGCTTCTACGCCGTGTGGGACGGTTTCGGCGCTCCAGCGGTGCCACCGGCTGCTGCGAAGGTGCACATGCCCGGACGGGAGATGCTGTTGCTGATCGGGCCGCTGTCGCAGGCGACCACGGTGTCGACGGAAACCCCGCCGTGGGAGCAGAGCCCGAGCCTGTGGTGGCCGGCGGACCACGCCTGGTGCGTGGCTACCGACGTCGATCTGATGAGCACCTACGTCGGTGCCAGCGCCGCCTGTGTCGAAGCGATCACCATCGCCCCCGAACTGGAGACCTGGCCCATCGACAGCGGCCACCGCATCACCTGCGACAGTGACACCCTCAACCCCGTCGTCCCACCCCCTGCCTGAGGCGAGCGGTCTCCACCGGAGTGCGCTGCGCTTCCGCATCCACGGTGAGGGCGGTCACGGACGCCCACGACAGCGGGATGTGCGTGAAGTCGGTCGTGGCCGTGAATCGCGGCCGCGGCTCGTCGCTGCCCTGTCTGGTCGCCGGCCCCGGTGGCTGGGGAGGGGCGTCGAGCCCCGCTGGGACGCTGGTGTCGGCCCCCTCGGGCAGACTCCCCGGCATGATCGTCGAAGGGCTCGGGAAGGTGCTCGCTGGTGATCGACCTGCGCGAGGTCGCCGTGCCGCCGTGGGAAGAGGACCTGCTGGTCACCGCGCAGTTCGAGCGGGTCGTGCGCGTGTGGTCACTGGCGGGTGCTGCGCGCGTGGCCACGTTCGAGACGGTCTTCGAGTGGGGCGGTCGGCGGCTGGCGCTGGTGCCCGGTGAGCGCCCGGTGGTGGTCGCCGGCGCGTGGGCGCGTCACGGCGTGCGCGGTTACGACCTGACGGGCCAGCGGCTGTGGCAGGACCGCAGCCGCACCAACGTGCAGATCGTGACCGCCCTGGTGGCAGGTCGTGTCGCCGTCAGCTACAACCGGGGCTCCACCCGCGTGCTGGAGGCCGCCACCGGGCACGAGGTGTGTTCGCTGCGCGGTGTGCGACAGGTGTTCGCGCTGAGCCCGGACCTCTCGCTGGGGTTGGGCAGCGACTGGTGCCGGCTGCTGGACCAGTCGCTGGACCTGCTGGGGTCGCGGATCACGGTGCCCAGCGCCTTCGTCGTGTCCGCGGCCACCGACGGCGAGCACCTGGCGGTCGCCGAAGGTGGTGGGCCGCTGCGCATCCTCGACCTCGATGGGCGGGAGCGGGCGAGGGTGGCCGATCACTTCCGTCACGTCGTCCACGATCCGGTGACAGCGACGTGGATCGTGGTCCGGGAGTTCGAGGAGGGGCGGGCCTCGCTGCTGCGGCTCACTCATGACGCGGAGGTTCTGGAGCAGCACCCCTGCGACCCCTTGCGCGACGTGGCGACGATCCGCGGCGGCAGGGCGCTGGTCCTGCTGACGGATGAAGGCGTGCAGGTCCTGGACGGCTCGGACTGGAGCGCTCGGACGCTCCAGGTGACGTGAGCTGGGGCATCGAGTGCCGGGCCGGCACCGCCATGTCCGCAGAAGTGCTCGGTCCGCTTCTCGACGAGTCCGTGGAGTCACCGACTGGCCATGATCGCGCTTGGAGGGCGGCAAGAGCGGACGGGTCGCAAGGTGGCCCCTACCGTGGGGGCGTGGAGCGCCAGCGATCTCGTGCGTGGCGGGTGGCTGAGCGGCTACGGCTCGTCGAGGAGCCTGGGCTCCGCCCGGTGGGCAGTCGAGCGTGGTGGCGCCGCTTGGCGTTGGCCCTCGGTGTGGGCCTGGGCGCCAACATCCTCATCCATGCCTTCGACTTCTTCGGCTGAGTTGCTACTGCACGCACCCCGCGGGATGAGCGTGAAGTCGACACCCATCCTCGCCGGATGCCGATACTGCGTGAGTCAGGCCGAGGTGGTGGTGAGAGCGGCGGTGACGCTGGCGGTGTCGGTGATGGTGGCGATGTTGGTCAGGGCATAGCTGAGGGCGGCGTGCTGCCAGTCGGCGTTGATGCTCGAGGTGGCATCGGAGACGACGCTGACGCGGTAGCCGTGGTCGGCGGCGTCACGGGCGGTGTGCTCCACGGCCATGTTCGTCCACACCCCC
Organism: Kineococcus arenarius subsp. arenarius; assembly: GCF_050871845.1. Lineage (NCBI taxonomy): Bacteria > Bacillati > Actinomycetota > Actinomycetes > Kineosporiales > Kineosporiaceae > Kineococcus > Kineococcus arenarius. Next base: position 8,887 of record NZ_JBJLSE010000106.1, on the reverse strand, counting down.
ACGACGACGACGTCGGTGATGGCCAGGTTGCGCAGCATGCTGTCCAGGCCGCTGCCGTTGAAGGCGCTCATGCGGGTGCGGTCCAGGACGATCTCGTCCTCGCGCGGGTCCAAGCCGTCGATGATGGCCGCGCCCCAGGAGCCGAGCTTGAGCGACTCCGGGCCGAGCATGGTGAAGATCGGGGCGTTGCTTCCGCCGACGTCGCGACCGGGGTGGACCACGACGCGGTTGTGGAAGACGGCTGCACCGGTGGCGCGGGCAGCGTCCAGGACGGCGCGCACGTTGGCGACGACGTTCTGCTCCCCGGCGTGCTGAGCGGCGCCGGTGGCGGCGAAGGCTCCGTCGGGGTGGAGGTTGTCGTTCTGCATGTCGATGACGAGAACGGCGGTGCTGGTGGGATCGAGCGTGGTCATGGGCTTCCTGTCCGTGGGATCGAGGTGGTCGAACCGGCAGCGCTGGCTCAGATGAGGCCGTGGTCGGTGAGGTAGTCGCGGGCCACGGTGGCGCTGTCCTCGCGCTCGAGGCTGACGCGGCCCAGGGCCGCTGAGAGCGCGTCGGTGGTCAAAGTGGCCGAGAAGGCGTTCAGGGCCTGGGTCACGGTGGCGGTGTTCTTGGCGGTGCTGATCAGCGGCACGACGTTCTGCACCCCGAAGAGGCCCTGCGGGTCCTGCAGCGTCACGAAGCCCTTCTTCGCGATGACCGGATCGGTGGAGAGCAGGCTGGCGACCTGGACGGTGTCGTCCTCCAGCGCAGCGACGGTGAGAGGGCCTCCGGCGTCCAGTGGCCGGAACTGCTCGAAGGTGACGTCGTAGACCTCGGCCAGGCCGAGCAGGCCCTGGCGGCGTTCGGCGTACTCCGCACCCGCACCGAGCACGAAGTCGCCGGCGACGGGTGCCAGGTCGGCGATGGTGGCCAGGTCGTAGCGCTGCGCGGTGGCGGCGGTGACGACCAGGGAGTCCTTGTCCTCAGCCGTCGCCTCGTCCAGCAGGGTGAGCGTGGCCGGCAGCTTCTCCTGCAGCCCGGCGTGGACCGCCTCGGCGGTGCTCGCGTCGACCGCGTCGTTGTCGGCCAGGTAGGCCAGCAGGGCGCCGTTGTACTCCGGGATCAGGTCGATCGAGCCATCTTGGAGGGCGCGCATGTAGACCTCGCGTGAGCCGATGCCGAAGTGGCGTTCGACCTTCACGCCGGCGGCTTCGAGGACCTGGGCGTACATCTCGGCCAGCAGTTCGCTCTCGGGGAAGTTGGCCGATCCGACCGAGATCACGTCCGAGCCGCTGCCCGCGCTGCCGTTGGTGCTCCCCGAGGAGGAGTTGCCGGCGGCCAGGGGGTCGGAACCGCCGCAGCCTGCAACTGTGGGGGTCGCTGCGGCCAGCAGGGCGAGGGTGAGCAGATGACGGCGCTGCATGAAGGTGCTTGTTCCTGTCCGGTGTCTGGGGCGGGGCTCAGAAGACGACGATGGGCTTGACGACGGTGCCGGAGGCGGAGTCGGAAGGCGTCGTTGATCTCCTGCAGGCGGCAGGCGCTAGTACCTCGATTCGAGGTACATCGATGTGTGAGACGATAACACCGTGCTGGAGCTGTCGATCCTGGGATTCCTCGCCGAGGGACCGCTGCACGGCTATGAGCTGCGCCGGCGGGTGGCCCGGCTGTCCGGGTACGCGCGCCCGATCAGCGATGGCAGCCTGTATCCGGCGATCAACCGCCTGCTGAAGGCCGGCTGGCTCTCGCGTCACGTCGAACCGGGAGCCGGTGCCACCCAGCGCTACGTGCTCACCCTCACCGATGCCGGACGCGAGGAACTGCACCGTCGCCTGCGCGAGCCCGGCGAGTTGGACATCACCGACCTGGCCCGGTTCCTGACCGTTCTGGCGTTCTTGTCCCTGCTGCCCAGCGTGCAGGAGCAGCACGCCGTGCTACGACGGCGGCTGGCCTTCCTGGAGCAGCCGGCGAGCTTCTTCTACGACGGCGATCGCCCGCTGCGCCGGCGCGAGGTGACCGACCCCTACCGGCAGGGCATGTTCACCATCGCCGGGGCGACCAGCCGGGCCGAGCGCACCTGGTTGCACGACGTTCTGACCCACGACATCCCTGCGGCCGGAAACGCCCCCGCCGCCTCTGAGGGCTGAGCCGTCCCGACAGGGGCGGCAGCCCATCACCGATCACTGGAAGGACACCCGTTCGATGCGAGCAGCGTGGTACGAGCGGCGTGGAGCAGCCGCCGACGTCCTGCAGGTCGGGGAGCTGCCCGACCCCCACCCCGGTCCCGGCGAGGTCCGGGTGCGGGTGGCCGTCTCCGGGATCAACCCCGGCGACACCAAGAAGCGCAGCGACTGGCTGGGCACACCGATGCCCTACCCGCGCGTCATCCCGCACAGCGACGGCGCCGGCGTCGTCGACGAGGTCGGACCCGGCGTGGACGAGGAGTTGCTGGGCCGTCGGGTGTGGGTTTACGGAGCGCAGTCCTACCGCGCCGGTGGGACCGCGGCGCAGTACACCGTCGTCCCCGCCCAGCAGGCCGTCGCGCTGCCCGACGCGGTCAGCGACGAGGTCGGGGCCTGCCTGGGCATCCCCGGGATCACGGCCCACCGCGCGGTCTTCGCCGACGGACCGGTCGCAGGCCGGATCGTCCTCGTGCACGGTGTCCTGGGAGCGGTCAGCTCGATGGCGGCGCAGCTGGCGCACCGTGCTGGGGCGCGTGTCATCGGCACCGTGCGGCGCACCGCGGACCTCGCGCGGCTGCAGGCGCTGGAGCCTTCGCGCTGGCTGGACGCCGCCCTCGCACTGGACGGCGAGGACCCCGTCGCCGCGGTGCGGGGCATCGCTCCTGATGGCGTCGACCGCATCGTGGAGGTGTCCTTCTCCGACAACGCCGACCTCGACGCCGCGCTGGTGCGCAACGGCGGCGTCATCGCCGCCTTCGCCACCCGCCGGGCCCGACCGGAGTTCCCGTTCTGGACCATGCTCTTCGAGAACACCACCATCCGGCTGTTGGGTAGCGACGACTTCCCCGCGCAGGCCAAGCGGGAAGCAGCCGCCGAGCTCACCCAGGCAGCTGCTGCCGGTGACCTGGTCATCCCGATCGCGCAGCCGCTGGCGTTGGGATGCATCGCCGAGTCCCACGATCAGGTCGATGCAGGTTCACGGAGCCGGGTGCTGCTCAGCCTGTCTCGTTGAGCGAGACCACAACAGCGTGCCTTCCGCGGGGGGCGCGACTCGGGAGCTCTGCGCCTCAGCAGTGTCATGGTCACCGGCAGGGGCGCGACAGTGCGGTCATCGACAGATGAGGACGGTCGCAGACGCCATGGATCGCGGGATGACCGCGCGGACGGCGGGATGACCGTGAACCCGGAGGGCGCCATGACCGAGTGGACCGCACGTCGTGTCGGCGATCAGGAGCCTGCTGGTTACTCGCCCACCTGCAGGGCGACCAGGACCCTTCGTCGAGTCCATGCCGCACATCGCCCAGCACCGGTGGAGACGCCTGGGCACGGAGCGCCTGAGCGCGGAACGCCTCGTCGTCGAAGGTCCAGTCGGGGCCGCTGACTTCCCGCAACCGCAGGCTGCCAGGGACCGGCAGCCACAACTGCTCCTGCCCCCCGTCCTGGACGCCCAGACGCCGATCGCACGCGATGATGCGGGTGCGCACGGTGGTGCCGCGGATTGGCTCGCCCTCGTGCAGTCGTCCTTCATCCGCTGTGACGTGCCACTCCGCACGCAGGTGGCCACGCTGCACGCCACGGCCCGCATCCGCGGGGATGACCACCTGGGGCGGCAAGGCGTCGAGGTCGACGTCCTCGTCCAGAGCTGCGCGGTCCCAGTGGTCCTCTGGGTCGGCGGGGACGAAGACGACCCGGTAGCCGTCCAACGGCTGAGCGACCACGGGCCGCGGGGAGCAGCACCCGATCTCCCACTCCGCGATCTCGAACTGCAGGATCTGGGCACTGCCGGAAGGAGCGGGCCCGGTGGCCGGAGGTTGGCTGACCGGAGGTTGGCTGACCGGAGCTGCTTCGGTGGGGTGTCCCATGCTGAAGACCCGCGCACTCGACAAGTCCGGGGCGCGAAGGCTCCGGGCACGGGGTACCCGACGACGCTAAGGCTAGCTGCCAAATCGACGTGGGAACAAGATCGGCAGCGCAGCGAGACGACCCGAGGACACCCCACGACCTTTGGTGATCTTGCGGCTAGCGACATAGGCGTGAAGTCGACCGACCATGATCGCGCCCGGAGGGCGCCATGTCCGGATCCGTCGCGGACACCCACGCTCGGGGTCGGTGGGTGCGATCGTGAAGTCATGGACCGCCAGCTGGACGCCCCCCTGCGCCCGATGGACGCCACGGCGGGTCGTGGCCTGTTGCGAGGTGTCGGCTGTGGAGCGGCACTGGGTGCGCTGACCGGTGCCGCCATGGTCGTCTGGGACGCTCTGCGGCCGGCTGCCCCGGGCGTGTACGAGATCCCGTTCAGCGTGCTCTTGATGGGCTACGTCGCCGTGATCGCCGAGTTGGTGGGGGCCGTGGTCGGCTTCGCGGCGGCCGCGGCCGCGGCCTCGGTGGCGGTGCTGGCGGTCGCTGAGGTCAGGGGGCGTCGCCGCAGCTGGGTGGTGAGCGTCGCGGCTGCGGTGCTCGCCGCGCTCGTCAGCATCGTGGTGGTCAACGCGTTCGCGCAGAAGGCTGATGGTGTCTTCTTGTCGCGGGGGCAGACGCTGTTGCTGGGGCTGGTGAGCGTCGCGGTGGCCTTGTGGCAGGTTCGGCGTCTGGTGCGTCCGCTGAGGTGAGGTGGTTGTTTGCGGGCCAACGGTTCCGAGGGGCGTGTCGTCGCAGTTGGCCAGTGCTGCTGCTGGGCATCGCGTCTGTCGGCCGCGGCAGCGGGCGCTGTCGGTGCCGACGCTGTGCGCACTCATCGCGGGATGAGCAAGTACTCCAGAGTGCTGCCTCGCGTGAGTGTGACTGCCCACTTGCCATGACGGAAAGTCGAGGCTAGCTTTCCAGTATGGAAAGTGACCCTGGTGCCACTCCCGACGACGCCCGCGCCGCCTTGCAGGAACTCGCCGGCACCCGTCGGCGCCTAGCCGAGCGCATCACCTCCCCGTGGTGGTACCGCCTGGGCGCGGCCGCCTGCACCGCATCGCTGTTCCTCGGCACCGGCCTGCTGGTGGGTCGGCCCGACGCCGGCAGCAGCACCGAGTCCGCCTCGACGCTGCTGATCGTGTTCGGCGCGATCCTGGCGCCGATGGCCCTGCTGGCGGCGCTGAAGCGCTCCACGGGTGTCTCCATCGAACGCTACGGCGAGGGCCTGGGCACCTGGTACGCGGTCGTCTTCGGGCTCTTCACGCTCGGATTCGTCCTGCAGGCCTTCGCCGGCGTGCCTTTCGCCCTGCCCGTCGCCGGGATCGGCGCCTTCGTGGCCACCGTGCTCACCGAACAGCGCATCGACGACCTGCTGCGCCGGCGCGTGCGCGAAGGCCGGGGTGCGCAGGCGGGGGCGTGAGCGATCAGGTGCGGCCGGTCTTCGACGAGGTCGTCCACGCTCCCAACCGCTTGCAGATCTGCGCGATGCTCGCCGCCGTGGAGGCGCTGGACTTCGCCACCGTGCGCCAGTCGCTGGCCATCAGCGATTCGGTACTCAGCAAGCACGTCAAGGTCTTGGCGGATGCCGGGTACGTGCGCACCTCCAAGACCCCGTACGGCTCGCGGACTCGTACCTGGCTCGCCCTGACCGACGCCGGCCGCACGGCCCTGGAAGGGCATCTGGCCGAGCTGCGCCGTATCGCGGCCTTGGCCACGACCGTGTGAGCGCGTCACGCGGATCGACATAGGCGTGAAGTCAGCCGACCATGATCGCGCGCGAAGGGCGGGATGACCGCGCGCATGGCATTGGTCCCAGCGGCCATGGAGAACTGGTGGATGCGACACCGCGACCCCGGCCACGGCGGTACACAGGACAGGTGAGACCCCATCGCGTCGTACTGGTCGCCACCGCCGCTCTAACCGCCGCAGCCCTGGGGGCGTGCGGGTCACCCTCCTCCACCAGCCCGGACGTGGTCGACCGGCACGTCGCCTCCCAGCCGGCCGGTGACGTCGTGCGCGACTACCTCGACGCGGTGCAGGGCGACGACCCGGCCACCGCCGCGCTCCTGTCCACCCCGGGCTTCGCCGCGCAGGGCGTCTGGCAGGACGGCGAGGCACCCGACCTGGACGACGTCGACGTCTCCGACACCACCACGCCCTACGACACCACCTGGAGCTCGGAGGATCTCAAGGCGTACGCGCAGGCGGTGAACGTGCAGGCCACCTACACCGCCGACGACGGCGGCACGGGAACAGCAGGCGGGGAACCGGGGTGGGGGTACGTGCTGGTGCGTCACTCCGATGCGGACCCGTGGCTCATTGCCTCAGCAGGTCAGGGCTGACGTCCCAGCCCGGCTGGTCGACGACGTCCACGACGTCCACGACAGCGGGATGACCGCGCGGACGGCGGTATGTGCTGGCCTGGTGGCAGAGACCACGACGCCGACCTGTGCCGCCCTGCCGCGCCCGACGACGCGCGGGCACCACGACCGACCGACTAACCGCGGCCGCGTCATCAGAGCCGAGCCCAGCGGTACGTGCGCTATTGTCGCGTTTCTGGAGTCGTTGCTATTGGCCATCTCGAGGATCTCATCAGCGGTCTTTGTCCCACGCGGCGGGTGGGCCCGGCCGTTCAAGCCGGTGACGAACTTCCGGGTCTTGGAATTGAGGTCCTTGACGCAAGCGAAGTTGATATCTCGGCAGGATGGGACGAACCCCTCGAGAACAATTGAAAGGGAGACACGGCCATGACGACGCTAGCCGACCACGACGCCTACATCGCCGCGGCGCCCGAGCCCTTCCAGCCCTCGCTGAACCGGTTGCGCGCAACACTGGCTCGCGCCTTGCCGCATGCGGAGGAGATCGTGGCCTACAACATGCCGGGGTTCAGGATCGGCGGCTCGGTCGTCGCGAGTTATGCGGCTCTTCGGATCTACGGGTGGGTAGCTCACCCTGACCCGCGGCGTCGTCGCCAGGGCCGGGTGCCGTCGGCGGCGAGCAGGATGCGGATGCGGTAGTTGGCGAAATTGCGGAACCCATGAGCCAGGCGGCGGGTCTTCTCGATGATGAGGTTGATGGCCTCGGTGCCGCCGTTGCTGATGCCGTACCGGGCCGGGTCGTCGTCGAAGTAGGCGAGCACCTCCACCCGCCATGACCGCAGCGTCCGCCCCAGCCGGGCGATTTCCGGGATCGGGCAGCGGTGGAAGCTGTCGAGCACCCGCTGCGCAATGACCCGACCCGCAGCCGGGGTCGGGGCGTGGAACATCGAGCGCAGGTCCTGGTAGGCGTGCCAGGCGACGGTGACCTCCAGACCGGGGTCACCGGCCTGCAGCGCCGCCTCGAGGCGGGCCCGGCCGCGGTCGGTCAGGTTCTCCCGAGCCGATGTCAGCAGCCGCCGGATGCGGTACAGCGGGTCGTCGCGGTGCCCGCGCCGCCCCAGGGTGGCCTGCTGGACACGGCGGCGGACCTCATCCATCGCGGTGGAGGCGAGCTTGACGACGTGGAAGGCGTCCAGTACCGCCACCGTGTGGTCCGGGAGTTCGGTGCGGATTGCGTTGGCGTAGCCGCGGAAGGGGTCGAGGGCAGCGTGGGTGATGCCGTCAACGAACTCGCGGGTCTGCTGACGGATCCAGGTGGCGTAGACCGGTCCGGAACGGCCGAGGGTGACATCGAGCAGGCGGGCCTGGACCCGGCCGTCCAGGTCGCGGGTGAGGTCGACGATGGAGGTGACGGCCCGGTCGCGGTGACGGGCGGAGGGGCGCCAGATGTGTTCGTCGACCCCGAGGGTGTCAACACCAGCCAGCCGCGCGGACCGGGCTGATGGCGCGTCGAGGTCGTCGGCGGCGTGAGCGCGGATGGCGTTCATGAGGGTGTGCCAGTCGACGCCGAGCTGGCGGGCCAGGGCGGAGACGGTGGAGTCGTCCCAGCGCAGTGTTTGCATCGCCCACGCCACCGCGCGGGTGGTGAGCTTTGCCCGCGTCGGCAGGGCGGGATGCTCCTCGGACCAGACGCCGGTGAAGCATCGTGGTTCGCGGCATCGCCAGCGTCGCTTGCGCCAGATCAGCTGCACCGGGGTGCCGAAGCAGGGTGCGTCGGCGAGGCGGTGCTCGCGGCGGCCGTGATCGACGGCGAGCACCCCGCAGGTTCGGCAGGCGACCACCTCGGGTGGGTCGGTCTGAACGGTCAGGCGTAACAGCCCCCGAGGGTGCTGCGTGTCGTGCTGGACGCGTTCGACGGCGAGCAGGTGCAGACCATCCAGACCCAGCAACTCGTCGGCGACGGCGCACTGGCCGGCGGTGTGTTCGAGGCCGGGCGGCTTGCAAGAGGGATGCACGGTGTAGCCGTTCGTTGATTGATCGGAGGTCCCTCCGAGCGTGGTGGGCTTGATTGCTCCCGCCTGCGAGAGGCACCGACTTGCGGAACGTGTCAAGGCGGTTGAGGCCAGCAGGTGTTAAGCAGCTGAGCTGTGCTCGGCCTGCGCAGGGTCGTCGGGTCGGTTGATCCAGGCGCTGGTCGGCAGGTCGAGGACCTTCGGCAGGGCCGGCTCGGCCGCGAAGCGTTCGGGGTGGGCCTGACGGGCCTGCTCGATGGCGCGTCGTCGGGCCTGCTGGACGTGTGCGGTGCGGTGGTGATGGACGTCAGCGGGCGTGTGCAACCCGATCCCAGCATGGTGATGCTCGTGGTTGTACCAATCGGTGAAGTCCTCCATCCAGGCTCGCGCATCGGCCAAGGTGGCGAACCGCTCGGGGAAGGTCGGGGCGTACTTCACCGTCTTGAACAAGGCCTCACTAAACGGGTTGTCGTTCGAGACCCGCGGCCGCGAA
>NZ_JBJLSE010000105.1:0-13429 GCF_050871845.1 Kineococcus arenarius subsp. arenarius | reverse complement strand
CGACGTCACCAGGAAGGAACTGCTCGCGATCCAGGACTCCCTCAACGGTCGTCCTCGCAAGACCCTGCAGTTCATGACACCATCAGAGAAGCTCACGGAGCTGTTGCGCTGACCGCTTGAGACCGCCATCTCGTTGGCCTCCCGCAGGCGCTTGTTCTCCGCCCTCAACTTCTTGATCTCTTCCGCCTCGGCCGAGGTCACCCCGGGCTGGGCGCCGGCATCGGTGCGGGCCTGATCCACCCAACGGCGCAGGCTCTCCCGCGAGATGCCGAGCCGATCTCCGATCGCGACGCACGCCGCCCGTCGGGACGTGTACTCCTTCTCGTGCTCCAGCACCATCCGCACCGCACGGTCCTTGACCTCCGGCGGGTACCTCTTCGCCATGATCGCCATCCTGACTCACCAGGAAGCGGCATCAAAGCCGTGACGCTTCACCCAGGCCGGTGAGCAGGCCGGTGAGCAGGCCGGTGAGCAGGTAAGCGATGGTCCTGCTGCGTCTGCTCCGGGCGTCGAGTCAGCCACTGACGAGGTCGCGATCCTGGACCTGCCCAGCAGTGCCGGGCCGCGCGCTCAGGTCGGGCGCGAAGCATTGCCCCATCAGGCTGCGCCCGGCAAAGCCTCGTCTGGCAAGGCAGCGCCCGGCAGGTCTGCGACCCGCAGGACGGCGAAGAAGGCGCCGCCGCGTCGTGCCGGTGAGCCGGCAGCGCAGGAGGTCACCTCCGCGCCGGCCAGGGCTCGCAATTCCACGGTCCCTGCCGCAGGGGCAGACACCGCCCGCCTGGATGCAGGACTGGTGCGGCGTTGGGCCGTAGCCAACGGCATCGCCGTGCCGGCGCGCGGCCCGCTCAGCGCCAGGATCCGCGAGCAGTACTTGGCGGCGCAGTGAGCTGAGCGCCCTGACGCGCTCGCCCTGCCCCAGCGCGGGGCGAGCGGGGCGATGCTCATCACTCGTCGCGGCGCAGCCGTGCGCGCTTCGTAGTGGTCCATGCGGGGCATGGGCACGCGGGAACGGTTGGATCATCGAGGTGGCAGGACAGCGTCGCGCTCGGGTGGGCTAACAGGACACGTGCTGGTCTCGAAGCAGTTGCAGTGTGGTCAGTGCGGGTCTTCCGCGTGGCGCACCAGAAGGCGGCGTGGCTCCATGGAAGGTGCTGGCCCGACACGGGCCGAGGCGATGCCGCGAGCAGGAGGATGCGATGCCGCAGCCGATCAGCACCCGCAACGACGTCAGCAACCACTTCCGGAGTCCGCGCCACACCGTGGGCGACTGGCACGCCATGGAAGAGTTCGAGCATGCCCAGCACGGAACGGGGCCCGGTGCCCACGGCGAGCTGGGGAGGCTGCGTGGCAGCGACGGGTTGACGGACATCGAGCGGGAAGCCCTCGCTCACCGCTCCGACATCGTGCCTTGACCGCGAGTCCTCGCCGCAACACCACGGCTCATCCGCTCAGGCTCGACTTCGGCACAGCCACTCCATACGGCTGGACTGCGGCGCACCAATGTCACACAGAAGCCCCGACGGCCAGGAGGGTCAGGGGCTTCGGGCGCGCCACGGCGTGTAGTCACGATTCCTGGGTACACGCGGACCAAGGAACTGCCGCCTTACCGAAAGCGGATCGCAGGTTCCACTGGATCATGCAGCAACCCACAGCAGCTCAGGCAAGGATCTCGTCCATGCCGACCGAGGCCAATCCGTGGGCAGCAGCCACCTCAGGGTTCACGACGCTGCCAGCGTGAGTCGACAGACCGCCAGCCAGAGCCGGGTCGGCGCCGAGTGCGGCCTTCCAGCCGGAGTCGGCGAGTCGAACGACGTAGGGCAGCGTCGCGTTGGTCAAGGCGTAGGTGGAGGTGTGCGGAACCGCGCCGGGCATGTTCGCCACGCAGTAGAAGACGGAGCCGTGGACGGTGAACGTCGGGTCGTCGTGGGTGGTGGGGCGGGAGTCCTCGAAGCAGCCGCCCTGGTCGATGGCGATGTCGACGAGCACGGAGCCAGGACGCATCTGGGCCACGAGGTCGTTGCTGATGAGCTTGGGGGCCTTCGCGCCCGGCACGAGGACAGCGCCGATGACGAGGTCGGCGGAGCGTACGGCCTTCTCCAGCTCGAAGCCGTTGGAGACGATGGTGCGCACGGCGCCGCCGAAACGGGCGTCGACCTCGCGCAGCTTCGGGATGGAAAGGTCCAGCACGGTCACCTCCGCGCCCATGCCGAGGGCGATCTGCGCGGCGTTCTGCCCGGACACCCCGGCCCCGATGACGACGACGTCGGCTCCCCGCACACCGGGGACTCCGCCCATGAGGACGCCGCGGCCACCGGCCGCGCGCATCAGTGAGTACGCGCCGACCTGCGGGGCGAGGCGGCCGGCGACCTCGCTCATCGGCGCCAGCAGCGGCAGGGAGCGGTCGGGCAGCTGGACCGTCTCGTAGGCGACGGCGGTGGTGCCGGAGGCCAGCAGCGCCTCGGTGCACTCCCGGGAAGCCGCCAGGTGCAGGTAGGTGAAGAGCACCTGGTCGCGGCGCAGCCGTGCGTACTCCTGGGCGATGGGTTCCTTGACCTTGAGCAGCAGGTCGGCGCTGCCCCAGACCTCGTCGACGTCGGCGAGGACCTTCGCGCCGGCTGCCTCGAAGTCGGCGTCGGGCAGGGAGCTGCCGAGGCCGGCGCCCGCCTCGACGACGACCTCGTGGCCGTGCCGGACGAGCTCGTGGACGCCCGCGGGCGTCAGCGCGACGCGGTACTCGTGGTTCTTCACTTCGCGGGGTACACCGATGCGCATGAGAAGTCCTCCTGGTGGGGCTGTTGGACGGGCCTGCAGAACACGGCCGGCTGGCCTCAGCATGAAGATCGTGCGAGTCGAAGACAATAAAGTCGCAGAACATTCGGTACGCTGCGGGTGTGGGTGACATCGGTTCGGATCGCCGCGGGTCACAGGTCCCGCTGCCGAAGAAAGTTCGATCAGTCGTCGACGCGGTGGACCGCGCGATCCTGCGGGTCCTCGCCGAGGACGCGCGCATCACCAACGCGGCCCTGGCCCAGCAGGTCGGCATCGCGGCCTCGACCTGCCTGCTGCGGGTGCGGGCGCTGCGCGAGGCGGGGGTGATCCGTGGTTTCCACGCCGACGTCGACCCCGCGGCCCTCGGGCTGGACCTGGAGGCGATGATCGCGGTCAGGCTCGCCGCGAACGCGCGCGGCAGCATGGGACCGTTCGTGGCACGGATGCGCCGCCGCCCCGAGGTCCTCGACGTATACTTCGTCGCCGGCGCCAACGACTACCTGCTGCACGTGGCGGTGGAGAGCACGGCGGCGCTGCGCGACTTCGTCGCCGAGCACCTCTCGCGTGACCCCGACGTCGGCCTCACCGAAACCAGCCTGATCTTCGAGCACACCCGCGCCGCGGGTCGGTCGTAGATCCACCTTTTCCGGAAGCATTCTCGTGCGAGTCCGGCAAAGCGCATCACGGGTCGAAACACGGTGGGGCCGGCCCAGCCTCGTCACGAAGCTGAGGTCACCGGCCCGCGCGACCGCAAGGCGGGCGCGGGGTGCTGGGTGCTCTCAACAGCGACCTCGTGCATGCACGCGCTGAGCACCGCTCTCCGCGAAAGCAGAGCGGCGCTCCTGCACGCCAACGCCTGCAACTGTGTGGAAGGGCAGCGCCTTCGCAGCACCTGGCGGCGGGAAGCACCGTGACGCGCCGGTGCGGTCGTGCGTGGTGGCGGTGCGGGCGATGACTTTGCCGGAATGTTCAGGCGGCTGGGTAGATCAGCTGCTCGGTGCCACCGGCACCAGCACGTGCGAAGCCCAGCTGCCGCCGGTGTGCACGGTGAAGGCACCGGGCTGGTGACCGTCGGCCAGCGCGGGGTTCAGCTCGTAGTTGGGGAAGTTGCTGCCGGCGACGTTGATGCGCAGTTGGTGTCCCGGCGCGAAGGCATTGGCGGTGACGCCCAGGTCAATGACCAAGCGGTGAATTTGCTCAGCATCGACCGGGGCCTCATGGTCGACACCGTCACGCAGGCTGAGGCGGCCGATGCCTTCGCACAGCAGCCGCGAGGTCCCGTCGGGGGCTACGTCGGTGACCACCACGGCGACGTCCGTGTCAGGAAGGTGAGTGGAGACGTACACCACCGCCTGCAGAGCGCCGACGACCTCGGTCGCGGTCTCGAACATCTCCGTGGTGAAGCTCACGACGTCATCGCGCGCCTCGAGGACACGCTGATCGGTGGGGCCGGCGTCGGTCCACGTGTCGCCGATCGACAGCAGACGACCCCCGCGCGTGGAGACCGGGTTCGCCACGTCGAACGGAACGAGTACGCTCGAACCGGTGATCGCCGCTTGGGGAGCGAGTCGAGCTCCTGAGTCGTCGACCGCGGGTGCGAGGAAGAGGGGGGCAGCCAGGGTTCCCGGCGGGGGGAACTCGGTACTGGTGCGCCACTCGTCGGCGCCCATGAGGAACCACGTCGCCCGCGGCAGCGCCTCCGTGTTCCCCTGCCGGGTGAGGAAGGAAGAGATCAGGTTCTCCAGGCCGAGGGAGGCGGCACTCGCCCCGGCGCCGAAGTCGTGTGCTTCGTAGACGCCGCTGGTGTCGTTGTGCGTCCAGGGGCCCATCACCAGGTACTGCCCCTCGCGTGCGGCTGCGGAGGCCGCCCCTTGGCGCAGTGCGGTGTAGGCGCTGACGGCGGATCGCGAGAAGAAGTCGAACCAGCCGCCGATGTGCAGACCGCCGGCGGTCACCTGGTCGAAGTCGTCGGCGTAGGAGATTTCTTGCCAGTACTCGTCACGCAGGCGGTGCTCGACGATGTCGGTGAACCATGGCGCTTCGACGGCCAGGACATCGGCGGTGTGCCGCCCGCCATCACGCAGCCGGTCGCTCTCCTTGGTGGCGATGGCGTTGAGGTACTCAGCCCGCGCGAGGTCGCCTGCCGTCCGAGCCGCTCCGGCCCCCACGGCGAACGCGTAGCGGTCGCTGTTCTCCACGGAGAATGCGCCGCCCGGGGAGTAGTACCAGCCGGTGTAGGCGTCGGGCGCGGTGTTGATGTAGACGCTGTCGCGCACAGGTGCGCCGGCTTCCACCGTCATCGCGAACTGAGTGAACCCCAGGTAGGAGGAGCCGAGTGTGGAGATGCGTCCGTCGCACCAGGGCTGCTGCAGCAACGCGGTGAGCGTCGCGGCACCGTCTTCGCGCTCGTTCAGGAGCGGGACGAACTGGCCGTCGGAGGCGCCGGTGCCGCGCACATCCTGGAACACCACGGCGAAGCCGTCCGCGATCATGCGCTCCAGGGTGGTGATGCCCTCGGGCATCGAGAAGAACGAAGACTTCGAGTACGGGGTGCGGACCAACAGGACCGGATAGGACCCCGGCCCGGTCGGCTTGTAGACGTCGGCGCGTAGCACCGTGCCGTCACTGAGCACGATTTCGAAGAGTTGCGGTGTAGCAGCGGCATCGGCGGCGGAGGCGGGGGTGGCGGTCGCTGCAAGGACGGGCAGGGCCACGGCACCGGCGGTAGAGGCCAGCAGCAGGGAGCGGCGAGCGAGGGGCATGGAGACGTCTCCAGGAGGTAGGGAGGGGAGATCCCGGGATGCACGGCGGCACGGCCGCGGCGATCGGGTCTGCAGCGGCACCCTAGCGATCACATGGCGTCGCGCCAGGTGTCATGAAGTTACGTTCGTGTTTCGTCGTTCCCGTCATCGTTGACCGCGCGTCGGGGGGCCATCCGTAACCTGCTTGTAACGATAGAGTCTTGCAATTGCGGTTGCAATCGTTCAGTGTTTTCGCAATGTCTGCTGCTGCGAGAAGGAGGTCGAGCACGTGGTGCCACCTGTCACTCCCTGGCTGGATGGCCTGTTGCCGGTCACTGGGCTCTCGCCGGCGCAGGCGAAGGTCTTCGACGCCGTGCGCAGTGATCATCAGTTCGCCTCCTTCGCCGACGTCGCCGCCATCGCCTCCCGGGTCGGCGTCGACAACAGCACCGTCGTGCGATGCGCGCAGACGCTGGGTTTTCGCGGCTGGCCCGCACTGCAGCACGAGGTCCGAGCTCGCTACCTCGCGACGCTCTCCAATGAGCAGACCCTCGACGCGCACCCCGCCGGCGAGGAAAGCGTGCTGCAGCAGAGCGTGCGCCGCGACATCCGCAACCTCGAGCAGACCCTGGAGACCGTCGACGAGGACGTTCTCGACGCGGCCGTCAAGACCCTTGCGGAGGCGCGTCGCATCCTCGTGCTCGCCACCGGGTCACTGTCCGCGCCGGCGACCGTCCTGGCGCACCTCGGCGCCACGATGGGCTACGACATCACCCACGAGCCGCGCGGTGGCGCTCACCTGGC
Organism: Kineococcus arenarius subsp. arenarius; assembly: GCF_050871845.1. NCBI lineage: Bacteria > Bacillati > Actinomycetota > Actinomycetes > Kineosporiales > Kineosporiaceae > Kineococcus > Kineococcus arenarius. The sequence goes on along the minus strand of NZ_JBJLSE010000105.1, from coordinate 7,115 downwards.
CGCCGCTGTCAACGGTCTGGGCCCCGACGACGCGCTGGTCGTCCTCAACGTGTGGCGGCCGATGCGCGACCTGCTCGCCGCGGTGCGGGCCGCTCGATCGATCGGCTGCCCCGTGATCGTGATGACCGACATGTACAGCGGTGCCCTGGCAGCCGCAGCCGACCACGTCCTGGTCCTGTCCAGCGAGGGCGTCTCCTTCTTCCAGTCCACGACGGCGGCCACCTCGATCACCTACGCCCTGCTCGCCGGGCTGGAGGCAGCCCGCCCCGAGCTCACCCGTCCCGCAATCCGCCGCATCCAGCAACTGTGGGACGACCTCGGCACTTACGCCGACTGACCCCGCCCCGGTGACCCACCGGTGACCCTGATCATCCGCACCACATGGAAGGTCCCCTCGTGACAGCACAACAGCGCATCGCCGTCGTCGGCCTCGGGTCGATGGGCGGGGCGATGGCCCAGAACCTGCACCGTCTGGGCTGGGACGTCACCGGCGTCGACCCCTCGGAGCAGGCACGCGAACGTGCCGCCGAGATCGGCATCACCGTCGCGACCTCGGTGACCGAGGTCGCCGGAACGCCCTACGTGGTGCTCTCCCTGCCGTCGGCGGCCCTGGTGGAGGCGACGGTGCCGACGTTGTTGTCTGGGCCCGGCACCGTCGCGATCGTCGACACCACGACGTCGGAACCGGCCACCTCGAAGGCGATGGCGGAACTGGCCGCCACTGCTGGTGCGGCGTTCGTCGACGCGCCGGTCTCCGGTGGGCGTGCCGGCGCCCTGGGAGGGACGCTGAGCGCTTTCGTGGGCGGTACGGAGGACGCCGTGGCCGCTGCCGAGCCGGTACTGCGCGCACTCACCGGTCGCGTACCGGCTGTCGTGGGAGGGCCGGGTTCGGGGAACGTGGTCAAGCTGCTCAACAACGTGCTGTGCGCGACCAACCTCATCGCGGTGGGCGAGGCGCTGGACGTCGCCGCTGCCTACGGCATCGACCTATCCACGGCAGCGGCCGCCGTCAGCGGAGCCTCCGGCGGCAGCAATGTCAGCGCCAACGCCTTCCCGGCCTGGGTCCTGTCGGGAACGTTCGATTCCGGATTCGCCCTCGGACTGATGGCTCGTGACGTCGACCTCGCTCTGCAGGTGGCATCGGTCGCAGGCGCGAAGCCGGCGCTGCTCGCGGCCACCGGCCGAGCATGGCAGCACGCCCTGGCCGAGCGCGGGCCCCGAGCCGACTTCACCGAAGCACCCGCCACGGCCGCCACCGCCACGACCGCCCTGACCCCCGCCTCGACGTCCGTCCAGGCCGCCGCAGACGGCGGCGCCGAAGGAGCCCTGTCCGCATGAGCATCGACACCCGCACGGACCAGCAGATGAGTGGTGCCGTCTCCACCGGCGGTGGGCATCCCCACCTCGGCGGCGACGAACCGATCGCGAGTGGCGCGCAGACCGCCCGACGTGTCCTGGGGCAGAGCCTGCCAGAGGGCATCGGCTCCTTCGTCGATGACCGAGTCGTCCTCGGCTCCGGCGAGGACGTGGAACTGGTGACCCCGGCGACCGGCGAGGTCTTCACCAGCTACCGCGACGCCGGCCCGGACGTCACCGAGGCCTTGCTGCAGTCCTCCACCCGCGGTGCAGGCCTGTGGGGGGAGATGAACCCCTTCGAGCGGGCGGCGATCCTGCGCGAGGTCTCCCGCGTGGTCGGCGAGCACGCGGAAGAGCTGGCCGTGCTGGAGTCGGCCACCACGGGCAAGCCGATCCGCGACGCTCGCGGGGAGGCGGCCAAGGTCGTGGAGATGTACGCCTACTACGCCGGGTGGGCCGACAAGGTCGGCGGGCAGACGATCCCCGTGCCCGGTGACTGGCTCACCTACACCCAGCGGGTGCCGTGGGGGGTCGTGACCGCGGTCACCCCGTGGAACGCGCCCGTGTTCACCGCCGGCTGGAACTCCGCGGCCCCGCTGGCCGCCGGCAACGCCGTGATCGTCAAGCCCAGCGAGTTCACCTCAGCCACCACCGTGCGCCTGGCGCAACTGGCCCACCAGGCTGGTCTGCCCGCTGGGGTCTTCAACGTCGCCGTGGGGCTGGGCGCCAGCACCGGCGCGGCCGTGACCACCGATCGGCGGGTGGGCAAGGTCAGTTTCATCGGCTCCGTGCCCACCGGCCGCCGTGTCGGCGCCGCAGCGGCGGCCGTCGGCATTCCCACGGTCCTCGAGCTCGGCGGCAAGAGCGCCAACATCATCTTCGCCGACGCCGACCTGGACCGCGCCGCCGACGGGGCGATCGCTGCCATCTTCTCCGGCGCTGGGCAGTCCTGTGTTGCCGGCTCGCGCCTGCTGGTGCAACGCGACGTCCACGACGCGCTGCTGGAGCGCATCACCGCTCGCGCGGCCAAGCTGCGCATGGGCGACCCCCTGGACCCGCAGACGGAGATCGGCCCCGTCATCACCGCTGGCCAGTACGCCACCGTGCGCCGCCTCATCGACGCCGGCGTCTCCGACGGCGCCCGTCGTGTCGCACCGTCCCCGGCCACGTCCCTGCCTGCGGGGGACCTCGCGGGCGGGCACTGGGTGGCCCCGACCGTCCTGGACGGTGTCACGCCCGACAACACGCTGGAGACGACCGAGGTCTTCGGCCCCGTCGTCGGTGTCGACGTCTTCGACACCGAGCAGGAGGCCGTGCTGCGCGCCAACGCCACCGACTTCGGGCTGGCTGGGGCGGTGTGGACCGCTGACGTCTCGCGCGCTCACCGCGTGGCCCACGCCATCAGGGCCGGCACCTTCTGGATCAACGCCTACAAGACCATCCACGTCGCGGTGCCCTTCGGCGGCTTCGGGGACTCCGGGCACGGACGCTCCTCCGGCCCCGGCGTCCTGGACGAGTACACCCAGCTGAAGGCGGTGTGGGTCCCGGTGCAGCCCGCCGGTGCCCCCTTCCCTTCGCTGGGGTACTGAGGGTCGATCGATGAGCACCGGTGTCCCCGACCTCACTGGCCAGGCTGATCCACAACGTCACCTGATCGCTGACAGCGTGAGCGTTGCCGGCGAACGACTGCAGCAGCTGGCCGAGTGGCTGCACGACCACCCTGAGGTCTCCGGCAGCGAGCACCGCTCGGCCAGGCACCTGACGACCTTCTTGGAGCAGGAGGGGTTCCAGGTCCAGCTGGGCGTGGGCTCCCAACCCACGGCCTTCACCGCCGTCGCGGGCTCCGGAGCCCTGACGGTCGCGCTGTGCGTGGAGTACGACGCGTTGCCGGCGGTCGGGCACGCGTGCGGGCACCACCTCATCGCCGGGGCGGGGGTGGGAGCGGCCCTTGGCCTCTTGCCGCTGCTGCAGGAGCTGGACATCACCGTCAAGGTCATCGGCACTCCGGCGGAGGAGCACGGTGCCGGCAAGGCGTTGCTGCTCGCCGACGGCGCCTTCGACGACGTCGCCTTCAGCCTCATGGTGCACCCGGTGCAGGAGGGGTACTCGGCCAACCCGGTCGGTACCTCCTCCCAGGCAGCAGGCCGCTTCCGCGCGGTCTTCACCGGCCGGGCCGCTCACGCCGCCGCCGCCCCGCACCTGGGCGTCAACGCCGGCGACGCCGCGACGTTGGCCCAGGTCGCCATCGGGCTGCTGCGCCAGCAAGTCCCCGGGAATCAGCGCATCGGTCTCTACGTCGTCTCCGGCGGCGCTGCGACCAACATCATCCCTGAGCGGGCTGTCGTCGACTTCGAGTGCCGGGCTCCGACGCTGCAAGCCTACGAGACGCTGCTGACGAGGGTGCGGCGCTGCTTCGAGGCCGGTGCTCTGGCCACCGGCGCTGCGCTGGAAATCACGGCCACCGAACCGCTGTACGAGCCGCTGCGGCAGGACGAGGACCTGGCCGAGCACTGGAACAGCGCCATCGCCTCGTTCGGGCACTGGATCGAGCCGGCGCCACTGCCGGGCACCGCATCCACCGACATGGGAAACATCTCGCAGGCGGTGCCCAGCATCCACCCGTGGGTCAGCCTCCCCGGCGTCCACGACCCGATCCACTCGCACGGCTTCACGCTGCAGTCCCGCACGCCGGCGGCCTTCACCACGATGCTGCAGTGCGCCACCGCCATGGCCTGGACCGTGCAAGCCGTCGCCGCATCACCGCCGCTGCGAGCCTCACTGATGCACCGGCAGCAAGCACGGCCGACCGCAACAGCTGCCCAACGCTGACGCCCAGCAGCCCACGTCAACGTTCCGCACTCGCACGGCTCCACCCAGGCTCAGCCTCTGACGATTCAGCGCGGCACCCACCACCGCGCTCCCCGCCTCCCGAAAGGACCTTCGATGGCCAGCACCGACGCCACCACTACCGCACCGGCTTCACCGGCCAGAGTCGGCCTGATCCACGCTTGGCCGGTCCTGCTCCTGGCCCTGGCCATCTCCGCCGTCTGCGAAGTGATCGGTCAGGTCTCCCTCGACGTGGGCATCGGCGCCATCGTCTTGTTCCCGATGGTGTGGGGCATCCTCATCGGCACACTCGTGTCGGTGCAGAAGTTCAAGCCCATGGGCCTGACCTCGCAGAAGGTCGCCAGCGCGGTCGTCGCAGCTGCGGTCATGTTCCTCGTGGCACGCCTGGCCTTCAACATCGGCCCCAGCCTGCCCACCCTGGTCGAAGCCGGCCCCGCCCTGCTGCTGCAGGAGGTCGGCCACCTGCTCGGCACGATTTTCCTGGCGCTGCCGCTGGCGGTAGCGCTGCGCATGGGCCGCTCCACCGTCGGGGCCACCTTCTCCCTGGACCGCGAGCCGTCCTTCGCCATCGTCAGCGAGAAGTACGGCGCCGACTCCGATGAGTACCGCGGCGTGCTGGGCATGTACGTCTTCGGCACCCTGTTCGGTGCCGTCTACATCACCTTGCTCGCTTCCTTCATCAGCTCTCTGGACGTCTTCGACCCGCTCGCCCTGGCCATGGGCGCCGGGGTCGGATCCGGCTCGATGATGGCCGCCGCCACGGGAAGCATCATCGCCGAGTACCCGGCGCAGGAGCAGGCCATCACCGCGATGGCCGCGGTGGCGAACCTGCTGACGACCGTCCTGGGCGTCTACGTCGGCATCTACATCGCCTTGCCGCTGGCGCGGCGCATGTACGCCGCGATGACCCGAGGCCGCGACAACGCCACGGCTTCCCCCTCGGGCATGCTTGGAGAGCACCGCCCCGACAAGGCATCCGTCGGTCAGGACGAGGCCAACCGCAGCTTCCGCGAGCAGTTCGCGGCCGCGTCGGCCACCGTCACTCTGCCCCTGATCATCTCGATCCCCGCCATCGTCGGTATCGGCATCGTCACCGCATCTATCGCGGCCGGGGCGTTCTCCTGGGACATCGTCATCGGTTACGCAGAGATCACCGCGCTGGTCGTGCTGTCGCTCATCCTCGGCAAGGTCACCCGGGTCATCTCGCCCATCATCTGGATCACCACTCTCGGCGCGCTGGCCTCCAGTCCGTGGTCGCCGATCGGTGAGTCGCTGGCCACCAGCGTCAGCAGCATCAGCCTGCTGTCCCTGGCGACGATCATGCTCACCACCGCCGGCCTCAGCCTGGGCAAGGACATCCCCCTGCTGCGCAGCATCGGCTGGAAGATGATCCCGGTGGGTCTGGTCGCCATCACTGCATCCTTCGTACTCTCGGCCGTCATCGCGGAATTCGCACTGGGCTTCTGGTCGTAGCCCGGCCGTCCAAACGCTCCTCAGGCTGCGCTGCGAGTTCACAGAACTCGCAGCGCAGCCTTTTGAGGTTATGTCGGTGACCACTTGTCTACAGCAATCCGTGAGCACGACGACAAGCGACATCAGAGATTGAACGACCGTGGCCTGCCAACTACTCGTTCCGGTGCGACGTAGGGGAGTCGCGGCAGCTCATGAATCGCTCAGCGTTCAGTGGTTGGCGTGGTCGCCTCATCATGTTGCGTTGATTGTCGCGCAATGGGCAAGGGTCGGCGGTGTACTGTCAAGGCCCGGGTTTCATAGAGAGCATGAAGCAACGCTCAGGCCGCGGCGACGACCTCGGCAATGGTGTCGAACCGGGCCTGGTATTCGACCGGCGGGACCATCCCGAGCTCGCCATGCAGGCGACGGGTGTTGTACCAGTCGAGGTAGCCGGCGACGGCCCGTTCGACGTCGTCGAGGCCGCGCCACGGACCGTCACGGCCGGGTAGGTGCGGGTTGCGGATGCACTCGGCCTTGAAGAGAGAGTTGAACGCCTCGGCCATCGCGTTGTCATAGGAGTCGCCGGTGGAGCCGACCGAAGCGACGGCCCCCTCAGCGGCGAGACGCTCGGTGTAGCGCACCGCAACGTATTGAACTCCCTTATCCGAGTGGTGCTTGAGCCCGGTCAGATCAGCGCCTTCGCGTCGACGGACCCAGAACGCCATCTGCAGCGCATCCAGGGCCAACTCGGTGCGTAGGTGCGTGGCGACCTGCCAGCCCACGATCCGGCGGGTGCAGACGTCTTGGACGAACGCGGCGTACACCCACCCCGAGCAGGTTCGGATGTAGGTGATGTCGGCTACCCACAGGCGGTCCGGGCGATCGGCGGAGAACTCCCGTTGCACCAAGTCCGGACGGTGATCGGGCACTGCCGGGACCGTGGTCCGTGGTGGTTTGCCACTGCGGCGCAGCCCGTGCAACCCCACCGAGCGCATCAGGCGTTCCACGGTGCAACGGGCGATGCGCTCCGGCGCCTCGTCGACCTTGGCGCACTCGAGGCGGCGGCGGTTGATCGCTGCGTGCAGCTTGCGGGCGCCGTACACGCGCAGGTTCTCAGCGTGCACTTCGTCGATCTCAGCCAATGCGGCCTGGTCGCTGACCGACCGCTTCGAGGGCGGTCGGGTGCGGGCGGCGTAGTAGGTGCTCGGGGCGATCTGCAATTCTCTGCAGATCGGCTCGACCCCGAATTGGTCCTTGTGTTCGTCGATGTAGCGATTGGTCAGCGGGAGGGGCGGTCGAGCTCCGCCGCGAAGAAAGCCGATGCTGACCTCAAGATCGGCGGTCTCAAGCGGTCAGCGCAACACCCGTGAGATGATCATGGTGGGTCGTTGACGGGAGCTGAGCATGGCCGGTGTCCTCACCACGACGCAGAAGCAGCTGGCGATCCGGCTGCACGCCCA
>NZ_JBJLSE010000104.1:0-13663 GCF_050871845.1 Kineococcus arenarius subsp. arenarius | reverse complement strand
TGGGGGGAGGGGTGGGGGTGGGGGTGGGGTCAGCCCTTGACGGCGCCGGAGGCGAGACCGGCGACGTAGAAGCGCTGCAGGGCCACGTAGAGGATCACGCACGGGATCATCGCGACGACCGCCCCGGCGACGAGGTAGCCGAAGTTCACCGCCCCGTAGGCGCCGGACTGCAGGTTCACCAGGGACAGCGGCAGGGTGTACTTGCGGTCGTCGGTGAGGAACGTCAGCGCCCCCAGGAACTCCGTCCAGGACGCCAGGAAGGCGTACAGGGCGCTGGTGGCGATGCCGGGCACGAGCATCGGGCGCAGCACCGAGGTCAGCGTGCGCAGCGTCCCGGCGCCGTCCACGTGCGCGGAGTCCTCGATCTCCGCGGGGATCGACTCGAACGCGTTGCGCATGACGAACACGCCGAACGGGAGGTTCACGGTGGAGTAGAAGAGCACGAGCCCGAGCCGGGAGTCGGTCAGCCCCATGGCGTTCATCTGCAGGTACAGCGGCGTGATGATCGCCTGGAAGGGCACCATCATCGTCACCACGATGAGGCCGAACAGGAGGTTGCGGCCGCGGAAGCCGAACCGGCCGAACCCGTAGCCGGCCAGCGTGGCCAGGAAGGCCGTCAGCAGGGCCGTGGCGATCGACACGACCAGGCTGTTGCCGACCGAGCGCAGGATGTCGGCGTTGCCGGTGAACAGCGCGCTGAAGTTCTCCCCCGTGAAGGAGGTCAGCTGCTCCCAGGTGGGCTGCGTGGCGATGATGGCGTCGTTGGGCTGGAAGGACCGCAGCACGGACCACACCAGCGGGACGAGGAAGACCAGCGCCGCCAGGATCCCGCCGACGGCGTAGAGGGTGACCTTGGTGCGGCTCTCGGCCCGGGTGCGCTCGGGCCCTGCCGCGGGGCGGGTCCGGGTGCGGCGCTGCGGCGCGCTGCCCGGTGCGGTGGCGAGTTCGGTGGGCACGGTGGTGGACACGACGGCTCCCTCAGTCCTTCTCACGCAGCAGGCGGAACTGGGCGGCGGTGACCAGGCCGATGACCACGACGAGCACGACCGACAGGGCCGAGGCGGCACCGAGCTGCAGCTGCACGAAACCGCGCTGGTAGATGTACATGACGACGGTCTGGGTGTCCGTGCCCGGCCCGCCGCGGGTGAGGACGTAGAACTGGGTGAACGCCAGCAGCGAACCGATGACGGAGATGACCAGGCTCATCGCGATCGTCTTGCGGAGCATCGGGACGGTGATGCTGCGCTCGCGCTGCCACCAGCTCGCGCCGTCCATCTCCGCGGACTCGTACACCTCGCGCGGGATGCCCTGCATGCCGCCCATGAGCAGCACCATCGTCAGCCCCGAGACCGCCCAGATGATCATCACGCAGATCAGGCCGGTGGCCAGCGGGCCGTCGGCCAGCCAGGCCGTCGTGCCGTCGGTGATGCCCAGGCGCTCCAGCACGATGTTCACCGCGCCCGAGCTCGGCTGGGCCTCCAGCACGAGCAGGAAGCTCAGGGTGGTCAGCCCGATGACGTAGGGCAGGAAGAAGACCGTCCGGAAGAAGGTGGACCCGCGCCGGTTGGACCGGACCAGCACGGCGAGCACGTATCCGACCACGAGGATCGGCAGCGTGACGATCGCCGTGTACAGCAGGGTGTAGCCGACCGACTTCCAGAACACCGGGTCCTGCGCGACGCCGAGGTAGTTGCGCAGGCCCGTGAACTCGTACGAGCCGATGAGCGGCCAGTTCGTCAGCGACATGTAGACCGCGAAGACGAGCGGGACGAGCACGAAGACGACGACGAAGGCCAGCGCCGGCAGCACCAGCAGCAGTCCGGTGCGCGTCGGGTGGGTCAGGGAGTTCCCCGTGGAGCTGCTGCTCGCGGGGGCTCGCCGGCCCCGGGCCGGACGGGGGGTGGCGGCGCGGTCCGCGACGGCGCTCACAGCTGCGCCTGCTCGAGGATGCGGTCGAAGCCCTCCTGGCCGGTGACCAGGGCACCGTCGACGTCGCCGTCGAAGACGGCCTGCCGGAAGGCGGCGATCCAGGGGGAGTCCTGCTGGTTGAACAGCAGGTTGTAGGCGAGGGTCACGGGGGCGTACGCCTCCTCGATCTGTTCCAGCGGGGGCACCGCCAGCGGGTACGTCGAGCGGTACTCGTCGGTCGCCGCGTCCGAGCGCACCGGGATGTAGCCGCCCGCGGGCAGGTTCGTCTGCTGCGGGAGGTCCAGCGCGAACCGGGCGAACTGCCACGCCCCGGACGCGTTGGCCGCCCCGCGCGGGATGCACAGGTTGTCACCGCCGGCGAAGGTCGCCCGGCCGCCGTCCGGTCCGGGCAGCAGCTGCACCCCCGTCTTCGCCTGCATCTCCGGGGAGGCGCCCAGGACCGCGACGGCGTAGTTCGCCGGGAACAGCGCGACCGTGCCCTCGGTGAAGGCGGCGCCCCAGCGGGCGCCGTCGGCGGAGAAGTTGGCCTGCGGCATGAGGCCCTCCTCCCACAGCGTCCGGTAGAACTCGAAGGTGCGCCGGACGGCGTCGTTGCCGACGATGTTCCCCTGCTGGTCGCCGACCTCGCCGACGACGGTGCGCTCGCCGGCGGCCCACACGTGGGGCTGCACGACGAACCCGAGGATGCCCGCGGCGTTGCCGTCGATGGACAACCCGTAGGACCCGTCGCCCAGCTCCCCCACCGCGCGGGCCGCGGTGAGCATCCCGTCCAGGTCCGCGGTGGCGGTCTCGACGTCCACCCCGGCCCGCTCCAGCAGCTCGGTGTTGTAGAAGAGCGCGGAGTTGTCCGCGATGTACGGCACGCCGTAGCGGCGGCCGTCGCGGGTGGCCAGCCCGAGCTGGCCGGGGTTGAGCTCGTCGGCGAAGTCGAGCTGCTCCACCAGCGGGGTGATGTCGGTGAAGGTGTCCCGGTAGATGAACAGCATCGAGTTGATGTCGTCGATGTCGACGATGTCCGGGACGTTCCCGCCGCGGATGGCGGTGGCGAGCTTGGTGACGTACTGCGCGTCCAGGACGGGCGTCAGCTCCACCCGCACCCGGTCCTGGGAGGCGTTGAAGGCGTCGACGGTCTGCTGGACCCCGCCGACGGTGGCCGCTCGGCACCACATCCGGACGGTGCCGGTGGCGTCCTCCCCGAACCCGGCGGCGGTGACGTCGGGTTCGGGGAGGGTGGAGGCGCAGGAGGGCAGCAGCGCGCTCAGCGCCGCCAGCCCTCCCAGGCCCAGGACGTTCCTGCGGGGAAGCACCATCGCTCTCCTCCGGTCTCTGATCCTCGTCGGATCTCGTGCGGGCGGGTCAGGCCCGCGGCAGCCAGACGCGCATGGGCCCGATCTCGCGGTTGGCCCAGGCGTAGTAGGGGATCGCCGGGACCTCGACGGTCTCGGCCTCGGCCTGCTCGGGCGCCTCGTCGGCGGCCGGGCGGTACAGCGGCCCGGTCGCCGCGCCGAGCGCGCGGTGCACCGGCAGCTGCAGCACGGACACCCCGCCGAGCAGGTCGGGGCGGTGCTCGGCGCGGGCGCCGCGCAGCTCGGCCACGCGCACCCGCACGTCGTCGGCGACGAGGTCGGCGGGCAGGTCGGGCTGCTCGACGCAGTACACGAGGGGGCCGCGCTCGACGGCGACGGCGCCGCGCACCGCGTCCACGCGCGGGTCGGCCTCCACGACGCGCACGCCCATCGGCAGCACGAGCTCGACGACGTCACCGGCGGACCAGGTGCGCCGCACGCGCAGGTACTGCCCCGCGGTGGCCTCGACGGCGTCGCCGGCGACGGTGGCGGTGGCGCCCTCGGCCCAGCCGGGCACCCGCAGGGCCAGCTCCCACTCGCCGGTGCCCGGCTCGCGGACCTCCACGCGGACCGTGCCGTCCCAGGGGTAGTCGGTGCTGACGGCCAGTTCCACCCCGCCCGCGGCGTCGGCGCGCACGGTGCCGGTGGCGTACTGGTGCAGCTGCACCCCGTCGCCGGAGGTGGTCGCCACGTAGGCGTCCAGGCTGGACAGGGTCCGCATGATGTTCGGCGGGCAGCAGGCGCAGTCGAACCACGGGCGGCGGCCGTGCGCGGCGCTGCGCTCCTCGTCGGTGTGGGCACCGGCGCGCATCTGCAGCGGGTTGACGTAGAAGTACTCGGTGCCGGCCAGCGAGACGCCGGGCAGGAACGCGTTGTAGAGGGTGCGCTCGACGAGGTCGGCGTAGCGGGTCTCGCCGGTGGCCAGCAGCATCCGCCAGGACCACTGCACGCTGCCGATGGCGGCGCAGCTCTCGGCGTAGGCCCGGTCCGGGCCGAGCTCGTAGTGGTCGCCGAACTGCTCCCAGTCCCAGCGCGCCCCGATGCCGCCGGTCACGTAGGTCTTGGTGGAGGTCATGCCCTCCCACTGCCGGGTGAGCGCGGCGAGCAGCTCGGCGTCGCCGGTCTCGGCCGCGACGTCGGCGGCGCCGGCCGTCAGGTACACCGCGCGCACCGAGTGCCCCTCCACGGTGCTCGCCTCGCGCACCGGCACGCGGTCGGAGAAGTAGGTGGGTTCCTTGCCGTGCTGCTCGATGATGCCGTGGCCGCGGGCGTCGACGAACCACTGCGCGAGGTCGAGGTAGGCGCGGTTCCCGGTCTCCCGGTACAGCTCCACCAGGCCCATCTCGACGACCGGGTGCCCGTCGACCTCCTCGGTCTTCCCCGGCCCGAAGGTGGCGACGAGGTGGTCGGCGAGCTTGACGGCCACGTCGAGCAGCCCGGTCTCGCCGGTGGTGCGGTGGATCGCCACGGCGGCCTGGAAGAGGTGCCCGGCGCAGTAGTGCTCGTGGCTCCACGGCAGGTCGACGTAGCGCTCGCCGTTCCCGCGGACCTGCTGCACGGAGTCGAGGTAGCCGTCCTCGGCCTGCGCCGCGGCCACGATGTCGGTGATCTCGCGGATCCAGCCGAGGACCTCCTCGTCGGGCTCGCGCCCGTACTCCCACCCGGCGGCCTCGAGCCACTTGTAGACGTCGGAGTCCATGAAGATCGGACCGCGCACCTCGCCGGTGGCGGTGCCCGCCGCGATGCGCAGGTTCTGCAGGTTCCCGGCGGTCTCGAGCTTCTCGTAGCCGGTGCGGATCGCCTGGCGGCGGTTGACGTCCTGGCGCTCGTGCCAGAACCCGCCGGTGATGCGGGCGCTGCCCGAGGGGACCGGGTGCAGCGCGACCGCGGCGTCCGCGGTGGGTGCGGCCGGGGCGACGGGCGCCGGGGTCGTGGTGCTGGGGGCGGGCGCGGTCGTGGTCATCAGCTCTCCGTCGAGTTCGTCCGCCGCTTCCACCGGAAACGGCGGAACACGTTTTCTGCCGCGCACGCTACGACCCCCGACGGGCACCGTCAAGAGCGGTACAGTCGTGGGTCCCCGGGCCGAGGACGTCGCCCGTCGAGGACCAGGAGGCGCGGCATGACGGAAACGAGCGTTCCGGCGGTGAGCACCCCCCCGCGGATCGTGGACGTCGCCGCCCTCGCCGGCGTCTCCCCCGGCACCGCCTCCAAGGCGCTGAACGGCACCGGGCAGCTGCGCGCGGAGACCCGCGAGCGCGTCCGCCGCGCCGCCGAGCAGCTCGGCTTCACCCCCGACTCCCTGGGCCGCGGGCTGTCCTCCGGGCGCAGCTACACGGTGGGCCTGATCACCACCGACAGCTTCGGCCGCTTCTCCATCCCCGTGATGCTGGGCGCGGAGAACACCCTGGGCGCGGGGGAGATGGTCGTGCTGCTGTGCGACAGCCGCGACGACCCGCTGCGCGAGCAGCACTACCTGCGCACCCTGCTGGCCCGCCGCGTCGACGGCATCATCGTCACCGGCCGGCGCACCGAACCGCGCCCGCCGGTCGCCGCCCCCGGTCACGTGCCGGTCGTGTACGCCTTCACCCCCTCCCAGGACCCGGCCGACACCAGCCTCGTCGTCGACCAGGCCGGCGGGGCCGCCGCCGCCGTGCGGCACGTGCTGGACCTCGGCCGCCGCCGGGTGGCGCACGTGACCGGCCCGGCCGACCACCACGCCACGGTGGTGCGCCGCGACGCCGCCGCCGCCGAGGCCGGCGAGCACCTGCTCGGCGAGCCGCTGCACGGGGACTGGAGCGAGCGCTGGGGACGCCTGGCGGCGGAGCTGCTGCTGCGCCGGCACCCGGACGTGGACGCGATCACCTGCGGCAGCGACCAGATCGCCCGCGGCGTGTGCGACGGGCTGCGCGACGCCGGCCGGCGCGTGCCCGAGGACGTCGCCGTCGTGGGCTTCGACGACTGGGACGTCATCGCCCTGGCCTCGCGCCCGCCGCTGACGACCGTCGCGCTGGGCCTGGAGGCGATGGGGCGCCGGGCGGGGGAACTGCTGCTGGACGCCGTCGCCGGGAACCGGGTGGCCGGGACCACGACGATGCCGACGCGCCTGGTCGTGCGGGCCTCCACGGTCGGCGTGTGAGCACCCCGGGCCCCGCGGAGCCCGGCGGGCCGGCGCGCTTCGCGCTGGTCGGCACCGGCTACCGCGCCGGCATGTTCCTGCGCCTGGCGCAGCGCCTGCCGCAGCACCTGCGCGTCACCGCGGTCCTGTCCCGCGACCCCGGCGCGGCCGGGGAGGTGACCCGCCGCTTCGGGCCGCCGGTCGTCGCCGGCACGCAGGACCTGCTGGCCGCGGACCCGGAGTTCGTCGTCAGCACCGCGCCGCCCTCGGCCGGCGCGGCGCTCCTGCCCGAACTGGTGGCCGCGGGGGCCGCGGTGCTCGCCGAGACCCCGCCCGGTGCGGACGTGCCCGCGCTGCGCCGGCTGTGGGAGCGGGTGGGCGCGAGCGGGCGGGTGCAGGTGGCCGAGCAGTACCCGCTGAACCCCGGCAACGCCGCCCGCCTGGAGGTCGTGCGGCGCGGGCTCATCGGCGCGGTGGGCGACGTGCAGGTCTCCTCCACGCAGCTGCACCACGCGGTCGCGCTGATCCGCGCGTTCACCGGGCTGGGCGCCGAACCGCTGCGCGTGAGCGCGGTGACGCGCACCGCCCCGCTGGTGAACCCCGTGGACCGGCGCGGCTGGACCGGCGACACCGCCGCGCACCCGACCGCCTCCACCGTGGCGGTCCTCGACGCCGGCGACGGGCGCGGCGGCCTGTACGACTTCACCGAGACGCAGACGCGCAACCCGCTGCGCACCCGCCGACTGGTGGTTCGCGGCAGTTCCGGCGAGATCACCGACGACCGGGTGGTGCGGCTGGTGGACGAGCGCACGGTGGTGGAGTCGGCGATCGTGCGACGGCAGACCGGCGTCCACCAGGACGTGCAGGGCTTCGCCCTGGACCACCTCTCCCTGGACGGGGAGGTGCTGCACCGCAACCCCTTCCCGGGCGAGCGCCTGTCCGACGAGGAGATCGCGGTGGCGGCGCTGCTGGTGCGCACCGCCGCCTGGGCGCGCGGGGCGGGCCCGGCGCCGTACCCGCTGGCCGAGGCCGCCCAGGACCAGCTCGTGGCGGCGGCGATCACCGAGGCCGCCGCGACGGGCCGGGCGGTGACGACGACGCGGGAGGCGTGGGCGACGGCGCTGCGGTGAGCCGCCTCAGACCGGCGCGGGCAGGGCGTGCGGGCCGGGACCTCCCACGAGCAGCTCCAGCAGGCGCGGGGCGGCCGAGGCCCCGCGCTCGCGCGGCGCGCTGACGACGCAGACCACCCACTGCGGCGCGTCGTCGGGCAGCGGCACGACGCGCAGCCGCGCGGCCTGGGGCTTGGCCGCCACGTGCCGCGGGACCAGGGCCGCGCCCAGGCCGCGGTCCACGAGGTCCAGCAGGGTGTGGACGTCGTTGACGGTGAACCGCACCCGGCGGCGCACCCCGTGGGCCGCGCAGGCGGCGTCGTTGAGGGGGCGCACCCCCCAGGAGGGGGCGAAGTCGATGAACCCCGCGTCCGCCAGGTCCGCCCAGGTGGCCCGGGGGCGGGCCGCCAGCGGGTGCTCCGCCGGGCACAGCAGCACCAGCGGTTCGGTGCCCAGGACCGTGTGCGGCAGCGCGCCGAGGTGCTCGGTGGTGGCGACCAGGGCGACGTCGAGGTCGCCGGCCCGCACCCGGTCGAGCAGGTCGTGCGAGCCGGCCTGGTCGAAGTGGACCTCCACCTGAGGGTAGCGGCGGTGGAAGCGCTCCAGCAGGCCGGCGACGTCGACCAGGCCCAGGCACTGCTCGGCGCCCACCCGCAGCGTGCCGGACAGTTCCCGGCCGGCCTGCACGACGGCGTCGCGGGCGGCGGCCGCCTGCTGGAGCATCGAACGGGCGAAGGGCAGCAGCGCGCGCCCGGCGTCGGTGGGTTCGACCCGGCGGGAGGTGCGCTCGAACAGCGCCGTGCCCAGCTCGTCCTCCAGGCCCCTGATCGCCGCGGACAGCCCCGACTGCGAGACGCCGGTGAGCGCGGCCGCCCGGGTGAACTGCCGCTCCTCGGCGAGCGTGACGACGTACTGCATCTGCCGCAGGTCCATCCAGAAACCCTACTTCTCGGAACCAGAAGCGGTAGTCGTTGGACTTCTGCGGGAGGGGTTCGTAGCGTCGCCGCCATGGAGCAGCGCAGCCTCGGATCCCGCACCGTCTCGGCCATCGGCCTCGGTGCGATGCCCATGTCCATCGAGGGCCGGCCCGACGAGGAGCGGTCCCTGGCCACCGTCCACGCCGCGCTCGACGCCGGTGTCACCCTCATCGACACCGCCGACGCCTACCACCGCGACGCCGGCGAGGTCGGCCACAACGAGGCGCTCGTCGCCCGCGCGCTGCACAGCTGGGGCGGGGACGCCTCCCAGGTCCTGGTGGCCACCAAGGGCGGCAGCCTGCGCCCCGGCGACGGGACCTGGTACCAGGACGGCCGTCCCGAGCACCTGAAGGAGGCCGCCAAGGCGTCGGCGAAGCGCCTGGGCGTGGAGGCGATCGGCCTCTACCAGTTCCACCGCCCCGACCCGGACGTCCCCTACGCGGAGTCGGTCGGCGCGCTGCGCGACCTGCTCGACGAGGGCGTCATCGCGATGGCCGGGATCTCCAACGCCGACGTCGCCCAGATCGACGAGGCGAACGAGGTCCTCGGCGGGCGCCTGGCCTCGGTGCAGAACCAGTTCTCCCCCGCCTTCCGCTCCAGCCTCGGCGAACTGGAGCACTGCGCCCGGCTCGGCATCGCGTTCCTGCCGTGGAGCCCGCTGGGCGGCATCTCGAACGCCGCCGAGCTCGGCAGCCGGCACGCCGCGTTCCAGCGGGTCGCCGACGCCCACGGCGTCAGCGTCCAGCAGGTCGCGCTGGCCTGGGAACTCGCCCTGGCCCCGGTGGTCGTCCCGATCCCCGGTTCCTCGCGCCCGCAGAGCATCACCGACTCCGCCCGCGCCGCCGAGCTGACGCTCAGCGCGGACGAGGTCTCGACCCTGTCGGAGGCGTGAGCGTGAGGACCGTCCCCCTGGGCACCAGCGGCCTGCAGGTCCCCAACGTCGTCCTGGGCCTGATGCGCATCGTCGACATGGGCGACGAGGAGATCAGGACCCTGTGGTCCACGGCCCGCGACGCCGGCATCACGTTCATCGACCACGCCGACGTGTACGGCCGTGAGCTGCACCGCTGCGAGCAGCGGTGGGCCGAGGCCGTCCCGATGAGCTCCTCCGAGCGCGACGCCGTGACGATCCAGACCAAGTGCGGCATCGTGCCGGACGGCCCGTACTTCGACTTCTCGTACGAGCACATCACGGGATCGGTGAACGCCTCGCTCGAGGCGCTGCGCACCGACCGCATCGACGTGCTGCTGCTGCACCGCCCCGACGCGCTCGTCGAACCGGACGAGGTGGCGCGCGCGTTCGACGAGCTGCACGAGGCGGGCAAGGTCCGCGCGTTCGGCGTCTCGAACCACACGCCGGGGCAGATCGAGCTGCTCAAGCGCTCGGTGCGCCAGCCGCTGGTGGCGAACCAGCTGCAGCTGTCGATCACGCACGCACCGCTGGTGGCGCACGGCGTCGCGGCGAACATGCAGGGGCTGGACCAGTCGATCTCCCGGGACGCCGGGCTCCTCGACTACTGCCGCCTCAACGACATCACCGTGCAGGCGTGGTCGCCGTTCCAGGCGGGGTTCTTCACCGGGGTGTTCCTCGACAACCCGCAGTACCCGGAGCTGAACGCGGTCCTGGACCGGCTGGCGGGGAAGTACGGCGTGCCGCCGCTGGCGGTCGCCACGGCGTGGATCACCCGGCACCCGGCGGGCATGCAGGTGGTGCTGGGCACGACGAACCCCGAGCGGGTCGCCGCCGCGGCGCAGGGCTCGGACCTGCCGCTGACCCGTGCGGAGTGGTACGAGCTGTTCCGCGCCGCCGGGTACACCGTGCCCTGACGGGCGCACCGGGCCCGCGGGCGCGTCAGCCGACGCGCTCGCGGACCGCGGCCTCCACGGCCGCGAGGTGCTCGTCGGCGTGCACGGCCCGGCCGGTGCCCGCCGGCCACGGCACCTCCAGGTCCAGCCAGCTCGTGCAGCCGCCGTGCTCGGGGCGGCGCACCAGGCGCACCGGCTCGGGCAGCTCCACGGCCCGCACCACGAGCGCGGTCAGCAGGTGGCGGGGCCGGAAGTCCACCCGCGAGGAGCGCACCGACGCGCTCGTCCACACGTGCAGGTCCTCCAGCTCCTCCACCCGCTCGGGGCGGGCCACCGGCACCACGGCCACGACCTCGGCGCCGGCGCGCACCAGCAGCTCCCCGCCCGGGGCGTCGGCGGCGTCGGCCGCCCCCAGGGGCAGCAGGTCGCGGTGCTCGGGCCGCACCGACTCGGCGTGGCTGTGCGCCACGGTCGGGAAGAGCACGAACCGGGAGGCGCCCACGGCGAAGCGCTTCTCGTGGATGCCGCCCTTGCGCAGCAGCAGCGCCTGACGGCCCTGCAGCAGGGCGTGCACGACCGCACCCCACTCCTTCAGCGCCGGGGTGGCCGTCGTCGCGGGGGTGGTCACGGCGGGACCCTTCAGCCGGTGACGAGCTGCAGGCGCCGGGACTGGTCGGAGGCGAACTTGCGCTCCGGGTCGACCGCGTCGCGCACCTTCCGCCACGCGGGCAGGTCCGGGTACATCTGCGCGAACCGGTCCGCGGTGGTGCGCGAGTCCTTCGCCAGGTACAGGCGGCCGCCGGCCTCCAGCACCATCTCGTCCAGGCGGTCGCACAGGGCGCCCAGGCCGGGCTTGACGGGCAGGTCCACCGCGAGGGTCCAGCCCTTGCGGGGGAACGACAGCGGTGCGTCGTTGCCCTCGCCGAAGCGCTTGAGGACGTTCAGGGCGGAGATGTGCCCGGACTCCACGATGGTCTCCATGCTGGCCCGCAGGACGTCGGTGCGGTCCATCGGCACGACGAACTGGTACTGCAGGAAACCGCGCGGGCCGTAGGCCCGGTTCCAGTCCGCGAACAGGTCGAGCAGGTGGTAGAACTGCGTGATGTTCTGCACCACGCCCTGCTGGGTGTGGGCCTTGCGGTAGTAGAACTCGTTGAGCGCCTTGGCCGTCAGCCGGTTCAGCATCCCCGGCGGGAAGACGTCCGGGAAGGTCGCCAGCTGCGGGGCGTCGAACTTCAGCGGGTCCTTGCGCAGGTTCGCGGGCAGGTCCTCCAGCTTCGCGGAGGAACCGCGCAGCAGGAAGCCGCGGCCCATGTGCGCGCCCTTGGTCACCGAGTCGAACCACGTCTTGGAGTACGTGTAGTTCTCGTCGTTCTTCGTCAGCCGCTCGAGCATCTCGTCGAAGTCCGGCGCCTGCTCCACGTCGGCGATGAAGTACGACGTCTCCACCCGGTCCAGGCGGATCTTCGCGCGCAGCACCACGCCGGTCAGGCCCATGCCGCCGGTGGTGGCCAGGAACAGCTCGCGGTCCGGGCCGTCGGGGGTCAGGGTGCGGACCTCGCCGTCGGCGGTCAGCAGGTCCAGCGAGAGCACGTGGCGGGTGAAGGTGCCCTGGGTGTGGTGGTTGCCGCCGTGGATGTCGGCGCCGATGGCGCCGCCCACGGTGACCTGCCGGGTGCCCGGCAGCACCGGCACCCACAGCCCGTGCGGCACGACCGCGCGCAGCAGCTTGTCCAGCGAGCAGCCGGCGTCCACGTCCGCGACCGCGGTGTCCACGTCGATGTCGTGGATGCGGTCCAGCGCCGTCATGTCGATGACCAGGCCGCCGGCGTTCTGGGCGGGGTCGCCGTAGCTGCGGCCCAGGCCGCGGGCGATCACGCCGCGCGGGCCGGCGGTGCGCACCGCCTCTGCCAGCACGTCCAGGTCCGCGGTGCGCAGGACGGTCGCCGTCGTGGGCGCCGTGCGACCCCAGCCGGTCAACCGGGCGCTCGAGCGGGAAGTGCCGCCCGCGGGCTCGGCGGCCGGGCGGTCCAGCACGGTCTTCAGGCCAGGGATGCTCACCACGCGCCCGAGCCTAACCCGCGCCCCCGGCACCGGCGGGGAGCACGGTCGGCGTGGGCCACGCGTGTGACGCCGGCTCCAGGGCGGGCGCGCGGGAGCCGATGGAGCGGAGGTGATGCAGGACAGGACGGCCGGCCCCGCGCGGCTGCGAGCCGTGGCGGTGACCGCAGCCGTCGCCGTGCCCCTGTCCACGCTGCCCGACCCCGCCTCGCGCGCCGGTGCCGTCGCGTACCTGGTGCCCGTCGCGCTGGCGTTCGCGCTCACCGCGCTGGCGGTCCCGCGGGTGCCCCGGCCCCAGCGCGGGCCGTGGTGCTGGCTGCTGGCCGGGCAGCTGCTCTACCTCGTCGGCGAGAGCACCCTGACCGCGCTGCAGCTGCGCGGCAGCGAGGCGTGGCCCACCCCCGCCGACGCCGTCTACCTGCTGGCGTACGTGCCCGTGACCGTCGGCCTGCTGGGCCTGAACCGCCAGCGCGGTGGGTCCTCCCACCGCGGCAGCCTGCTGGACGCGGGTGTGGTGACGCTCAGCGCGGCCACGCTGTTCGGCGTCTTCGTCGTGCTGCCGCTGGCCACCGACAGCACGCAGGGCGCGCTGGCCCGCGTCACCAGCGCCGCCTACCCGGTCGCCGACGTCGTGCTGGTGCACCTGCTGGCCCGGATGGTCACCGGCCCCGGCGCGCGCACCCGTGCGTTCTGGCTGCTGGCCGGCGGCACGACCGCCACCGTGGTCGCCGACGTGGCCTGGACCGTCGTGCAGCACCGCACCGGCGGCGACGTCGCTCCCCGCTCGCTGAACGCGCTGTGGCTGTGCTTCTACCTGAGCATCGCCCTGGCCGCGCGCAGCGCCTCCGCCCCGGCGCTGGCGGAGAAGAAGCCCGCCGCCACCGGGGGGCTGACCCCGCTTCGCCTGGGCGTGCTCGCCCTGGCCGCCGCCCTGCCCTCCGGGGTGCTGGGACTGCTGGCGCTGACCGGCCGCACCACCCCGGTGGCGTGGCTGGCGACCGGCTCGGTGCTGCTCATCGCCCTGGTCGTGACCCGCGTCTGGGACCTGCTGCAGCAGGTGCGCAGCCAGGCCGTGCAGCTGGCCGCCCTGGCCCGCACCGACCCGCTGACCGGCGCGGCCAACCGCCGCACCTGGGACCACGAGCTCTCCCGCGCCTGCGCCGCGGCGCGCGCAGGGCACCTCGTTCCTCGTCGCGCTGCTGGACCTGGACCGCTTCAAGGCGTTCAACGACACCCGCGGGCACCAGGCCGGCGACGAGCTGCTCAAGGCCGCCACCGCCGCCTGGACCGAGGCCCTGGCCGGCGACGGGTTCCTGGCCC